>NZ_DJUS01000055.1:0-3069 GCF_002438365.1 Pseudomonas sp. UBA6276 | reverse complement strand
ATCGCCGAGCCGATCCAGGGCGCCGGCGGGGTGATCATTCCGCCCGAAAGCTACTGGCCGAAGGTCAAGGAAGTGCTGGCGCGCTACGACATCCTGTTCGTCGCCGATGAAGTGATCTGTGGCTTCGGCCGTACCGGCCACTGGTTCGGCAGCGACTACTACGACCTGGCGCCTGACCTGATGACCATCGCCAAGGGCCTCACCAGCGGCTACATCCCCATGGGTGGAGTGATCGTGCGCGACGAAGTCGTGCAGGTGATCAACCAGGGTGGCGACTTCAACCATGGCTTCACCTATTCCGGGCATCCGGTAGCGGCGGCAGTAGGGCTGGAAAACCTGCGTATCCTGCGCGACGAGCACATCGTCGATAACGTTCGCACCGAGGCGGCACCGTATTTGCAAAAGCGTCTGCGGGAGCTGCTGGACCATCCATTGGTGGGCGAGGTCCGCGGCCTGGGCATGCTCGGGGCGATCGAACTGGTCAAGGACAAGGCCACGCGCAGCCGTCACGAGGGCCGGGGTGCCGGCATGATCTGTCGGCAGTTCTGCTTCGACAACGGACTGATCATGCGCGCGGTGGGTGACACCATGATCATTGCACCGCCGCTGGTCATCAGCCATGCCGAGATCGACGAGCTGGTGAGCAAGGCACGCCTTTGCCTTGACCTGACACTCGAAGCGCTAGGTGGCTAAATGCTAGGCTTGCCGAGGCTGACGAATTGATGCCTGCCCCTGTAGGAACAGGCTATGCCCGCGAATGTTCGTACCCCCTGTGGGAGCGGGCTCTGCCCGCGAATGGTCACACCCTTTGTGGGAGCGGGCTCTGCCCGCGAATGGCCGCGACACCGATTCACGCCGTTCGCAGACAGAGCCAGCGCCCACAGGGCATCGGCAGCTTCCCCAGCAATCTCGACATCGGATTTCGATAAAATTGGAGCACAACGCATGAAGATATTTGGCAAGACCCTCCTCGCCGCGGCCCTGATGGGGGCGATGGCCAGTGCTGCGCAGGCGGACGACAAGGTTCTGCACGTGTACAACTGGTCGGACTACATTGCGCCGAACACGATCAAGCAGTTCGAGGAGGAGTCGGGGATCAAGGTCGTTTACGACGTATTCGACAGCAACGAAACCCTGGAAGCCAAGTTGCTGGCCGGCAAGTCCGGCTACGATATCGTCGTGCCTTCCAACAACTTCCTGGCCAAGCAGATCAAGGCTGGCGTTTACCAGGAGTTGGACCGCTCCAAGCTGCCGAACTGGAAGAACCTCAATCAATCGCTGCTCAAGGCAGTGTCGGTGAGCGATCCGGACAACAAGCATGCCTTCCCGTACATGTGGGGCTCGATCGGCATCGGCTTCAATCCCGACAAGGTCAAGGCTGCCCTGGGTGCCGACGCGCCGACCAACAGCTGGGACCTGCTGTTCAAGCCGGAAAACGCGGCCAAGCTGAAGTCGTGCGGCATCAGCTTCCTCGATTCGCCGACCGAGATGCTGCCGATCGCCCTGCATTACCTGGGCTATCCGACCGACTCTCAGGACAAGAAGCAGCTTGCCGAAGCCGAAGCGCTGTTCCTCAAGGTGCGTCCTTCGATCGGCTACTTCCACTCCTCCAAGTACATCTCCGACCTGGCCAACGGCAACATCTGCGTAGCCGTGGGTTACTCGGGTGACATCTACCAGGCCAAGTCGCGCGCCGAAGAGGCCGGTGGCAAGGTCAAGGTCAGCTACAACATTCCCAAGGAAGGTGCCGGCAGCTTCTTCGACATGGTCGCCATTCCCAAGGATGCCGAGAACGTCGAAGGCGCCTACAAGTTCATGACCTTCCTGATGAAGCCGGAAGTCATGGCCGAGATCACCAACAGCGTGCAATTCCCCAACGGTAACGAGGCTGCAACGGCTTTGGTGGATAAAGCCATCAGCGAAGATCCTGGTATCTACCCGCCAGCCGACGTGCAGGCCAAGCTGTATGCCATCGCCGATCTGCCTGCGGCAACGCAGCGCATCATGACGCGCAGCTGGACGAAGATTAAGTCGGGCAAGTAAGCATCGGCCCTGTGGGAGCGGTAAGCCAGTGATGGCCTCATCGCAGGCAGAGCCAGCTCCCACAGGTCTGGCGTTGATCACTCATCCTGCGTCAGTGAAGCCAGGCTGTGACTGGGATTCGCGGAATCAATCATTGCGGCGCAAGGACATGAACGGTAAGTTGCGCGCCGGTTTTATTATATAAAACAGACTATTGAGAGGACCTGCACTTGTCACACTCTTTGTTTCGCAAGGCCATGCTGATCGGTGCGGGTCTGACCCTGGCGCTCAATGCCCAAGCGGCAGGCACCGTGCACATCTACAACTGGTCCGATTACATCGGCGAAAGCACCCTGGCGGATTTCGAAGCCGCGACCGGTATCAAGCCGATCTACGACGTGTTCGACTCCAACGAAACCCTGGAAGGCAAGTTGCTGGCGGGCCATACCGGCTACGACGTGGTAGTGCCGTCCAACCATTTCCTGGGCAAACAGATCAAGGCCGGGGCTTTCCAGAAACTGGACAAGACCCAGCTGACAAATTACTCCAACCTGGATCCGGTGCTGCTCAAGCGCCTGGAAAAGAACGATCCGGGCAACCAGTACGCCGTGCCCTATCTGTGGGGCACCAACGGCATCGGTTACAACGTGGACAAGATCAAGGAAGTGCTGGGTGTCGACAAGATCGATTCCTGGGCCATGGTGTTCGAGCCTGAAAACATCAAGAAGCTGTCCAAGTGCGGCGTCGCTTTCCTCGACTCGCCAGACGAGATGTTTCCAGCCGTGCTCAACTACATGGGCCTGGACCCCAACACCACCGACGAGAAGCTGTACAAGAAAGCCGAGGAGAAGCTGCTCAAGGTCCGTCCCTACGTGACCTACTTCCATTCCTCCAAGTACATCAGCGACCTGGCCAACGGTAACATCTGCATGGCCGTGGGCTATTCCGGCGACGTGTTCCAGGCCAAGTCGCGTGCCGAGGAAGCGGGCAAGGGCATCAAACTGGCCTATTCGATTCCCAAGGAAGGCGGCAACCTCTGGTTCGACA
>NZ_DJUS01000047.1:33777-78386 GCF_002438365.1 Pseudomonas sp. UBA6276 | reverse complement strand
AGCAGCTTGCTCAGGCTCTTGGCGGACACGGCAAGGCCGCCGGACTCGACCACCCGCAAGCGGATCTCGCCGTCGAAGCTCTTCGCCAGCTGCGCCAGGATCTTCGCCGGGCGGGCATGCAGGCCGTGGGCGTTGGCCAGTACGATACGCGCACTGGGCCAGTCGGCTGGCAGCTCGCCACCGAGCGCTTCGAGCACTGCCCGCGTGCTGGTGGCGCCGCCTAATTCGTTGCCGCGGCCTTCGATCAGCAAAGCGCACAGGCGTTCGAGCAGCGCCTGGTGGGCTTCACCCAGACTCGCCAGGCAGAACAGACCAGTCAACGGCTGCCCCAGATAGCGCAGGGGCTTGTCCGGAGTGACGAACGCCAGGCCCGGACGCTTGACCGTTTGCTCGCTGTGCAGCCACCACAGGCCATCGCCCAATGGCAGCGCTTCGACCTGCTGCAGCAGCGCCGCGAAACCATTGCTTACACAATCGGCCTGGCGGAGCAGACGCGCACCGCGCCACACCAGCTCTTCGAAATCTTCGGCCATCACCCCCAGGCTGATCATCTGCGCATCCAGCGCCAATTCCTGCGGCGCCCCCTGCAGCAGTTTCAGCAGCGCTGGCGCATCGCTGGCCCGGCGCAACGCTTCACCCAGGTCGGTTTCACCCAGTGCGCGGGTCAGCAATTGCAGCAGGCGCAGGTGTTCGTCGGATTTGGCGGCAATGCCGATGGCCAGGTAAACCATCTGGCCATCGCCCCAATCCACGCCTTCGGGGAATTGCAGCAGGCGCACGCCGGTGGTGAACACCAGGTCGCGGGTATCGGGCGTACCGTGGGGAATGGCGATGCCTTGGCCAAGAAAGGTCGAGCCTTGAGCTTCACGCGCTTGCAAGCCGGCCAGGTAACCTTCGGCCACCAAACCATCGGCAACCAGTTTGTCGGCGAGCAATTGCAGGGCGGCGGGTTTATCCACGGCACTCTGGCCCATGGATATCTGCTCTATAGTGAGCTCCAGCATTGCCTCTCTCCTTTACAGCGGCGGCAGCGCGCTGAGGTATTGTTGTGAAGTTTGAGCATAGAGCACCTATGGGCGGGCTTTGTACTCTCGATACGTCCGGCCTGCGTTGCCGAGGGTAAGGGTGAGACCTCGACGAGAGATGTTTTACGGCAGGAAACGCGCAGGCTGAAACGTTTAATCTAGAATGCAGCGCACGTTACTCGATAATCTTCCATGATTGAAGTCCAACCTGTCGGTTACGTTGCCTGATCACGGCCCGACGCAACCTGACCAACGATGAATAAGCGCGATCCAGATGCTCCGGCAACGGCGCGCCGACCACAAGGAATCAACGGTTGAAACTCAGCGATATTGCTCGCCTGGCTGGCGTCTCGGTCACTACGGCCAGTTACGTCATCAACGGCAAGGCTGCTCAACAACGCATCAGCAAGGCGACGGTGGCACGCGTCGAAGCCATCGTTCAGGAACAGGGCTTCACGCCCAACCCCCAGGCGGCCGGTCTGCGCAGTCGGCACACCCGCACCCTGGGTTTCATCCTGCCGGACCTGGAAAACCCCAGCTACGCGCGCATCGCCAAGCGGCTCGAACAGGGCGCTCGCGCTCACGGCTATCAACTGCTGATCGCCAGTTCCGACGACGACGCTGCCAGTGAACTGCAATTGCTGCAACTTTTTCGCGCCCGCCGCTGCGACGCGCTGTTCGTCGCCAGTTGCCTGCCGGCCAGTGACGACAGTTACCGCGAGTTGCAGGCCAAAGGCACGCCGGTGATCGCCATCGACCGGATGATGGACCCGGCGCAGTTCTGTTCGGTCATCAGCGATGACCGCAACGCCAGCCTGCAATTGACCCAGAGCCTGCTGTTGCCCAAGCCACGGCACATCGCTCTGATCGGCGCTCGGTCAGAGCTGAGCATCAGTCAGGCACGAACCGAGGGCTTCAACACCGCGCTGGCCGATTTCGACGGCACGGTGCTGGTCGAGCACAGCGAATATTTCAGTCGCGAAGGCGGCCAGCAGTCCATGCTCGCCCTGCTCGACCAGCTTGGCCACCTGCCCGATGCAATGGTGACAACCTCCTACGTCCTGCTGCAGGGTGTGTTCGATGTCCTGCAGCAGCGCCCGCTGGATTCCCAGGCGCTGCACCTAGGCACGTTCGGCGACACCCAGCTGCTGGACTTTTTACCGCTACCGGTCAACGCCATGGCCCAGCAACACGACATGATCGCCAGCAAGGCCTTGGAACTGGCCCTGGCCGCCGTTGAACAAAAGCACTACGAGCCCGGCGTGAATGCCCTGGCCCGGACCTTCAAACAGAGGATTCACGAGGCCTGATCGTGCGCTTGATCGACACCCACACCCACCTGGATTTCCCCGACTTCGATGCCGATCGCCCGCGCGTGCTGGACAGCGCTGCGGCGCGAGGCGTGGAACGGGTGGTGGTCCTGGGCGTGCACCAGGCCAACTGGCAACGGGCGTGGGACCTGGCCCTGGCGGATGAGCGGGTGTACGCGGCCCTGGGCCTGCACCCGGTGTTTCTCGAAGAACATCAGCCCGACCATGTGAACGCACTGCGCGACTGGCTGGAACGGTTGCACGGACACCCCAAGCTCTGCGCCATTGGCGAGTTCGGTCTGGATTACTACCTCAAGGATCTGGATCGCGACCGGCAGCAGGCATTATTCGAAGCGCAGCTGAAACTGGCGGCAGATCTGGCGCTGCCGGTGCTGCTGCATGTGCGCCACAGTCATGCCGCCGTGATTGCGACGCTGAAGCGTTTCCAGCTGCCGCGGGTCGGTGTCATCCATGCGTTTGCCGGCAGTTGGGAGGAAGCGCGGGAGTACCTGAAGCTGGGCTTCAAGCTGGGCCTGGGTGGCGCGCCGACCTGGCCTCAGGCGTTACGCATGCACAAGGTGCTGCCGCGCTTGCCGCTGGACGCCATCGTTCTGGAAACCGACGCGCCGGACATGGCGCCAGCGATGCATCCTGGCGTACGCAACAGCCCGGAGCACCTGCCGGACATCGCCGAAGCGTTGGCGAAGATCATCGGCACCGACGTTCAGACCCTGGCCGCTGCGAGCACCCAGAATGCCAATGCCCTGTTCGGCTGGCCCGATGGGCAGTGACCTCTGATGCGGCTCCCGCCGCCGCTGCTACAAAAGCGGCGCGAGCCGCGTCCGGGTTCGACACGATGAACCTGAAAAATCACGCCAAAACCGAAACCACCGCCAACACCGCATACCACAACACCCCGGCCCGCACGACCATTTGCCAGAGGCTGTCCAGCGTTTCCACGCCTGCCGGGCCTACCACCGGCGTCGGCACATCGCCTGCCACACGACCGACCCGGCCGATCAGCGTCGCTGCGTCGATGTCCCAGCTGAGCACTTCGTGCAACATCACTCGGCTCACCGCCACGAAGTTGCCGACCAGTGCGAAGCTGGCCGCCAACAGGCGCACCGGCAGCCAGTCCAGGGCATGACGCAGGCGCTGCGCCCGCAGCGCCACTGCGGGATGCCGAGACTGCTCGGCCACCAAGGCCACCAGCCGATAGATCAGCGCCGCCACAGGGCCCAGCGCGGCGTACCAGAAGATCACCGCGAAAAAGCTTTGATAGGCTTCCCAGAGCAGATGGCCCTGCACCCTCTGCAGCAGGCTGTTGCCATCCTCGGCAGTGACCCCCATGTCACGTTCAGCCACGTGTACCGCCGCCTGGGTATCTTCACGGCGCCAGGCGTCGCGAAACGGCCCCAGCCCTACGGTAACGTCACCACGGCCCAGGCTGTAGATCAGCACCAGCAGATGCACCGGCAACGCCAGCAAGCCATACGCGACCGGCTGCAAGACATACAGCAGTAACGCCAGCAGCAGCGTTGGCAGTGCCACGCTGATACCCAGCACCAGCCATGGCTCGAGCGCCAGGCCCGACCGCGCCTCTAGCCGGTGCAGTTCACCGAGGAAGAACCCATCACGTTGCACGCGCTGGCGCAGACCGGAAAACTTCTCCGCCAGCAAGACCAACAGCAGCACTAGAAAGATCATCGAGCATCCTCTTCATTGAGCAAGGCGGCACGGTAACGCGCCCAATCGAAACAGGGGCCGGGGTCGGTCTTGCGACCCGGGGCGATATCGCTGTGACCGCGTATCCGCTCCACGCTCAACGCCGGGAAGCGCTCCAGCAACAGCCGGGTCAGGGTGACGAGCGCCTCGTACTGGGCATCGGCGAAGGGCTGATCATCGGTGCCTTCCAGTTCGATGCCTACCGAAAAATCATTACAGTTTTCGCGGCCGTCGAACGATGACACCCCAGCGTGCCAGGCGCGGTCCAGGCAAGAGACGAACTGCGTCACCCCACCGTCGCGCTCGATCAGAAAATGCGCGGACACCCGCAGGTGGGAAATCCCTTCGAAATAGGGATGCTCAGTGACATCGAGACGGTTCTGGAAGAAGGCCTGCACCTTGCCCGTGGCAAATTGCGCGGGCGGTAGGCTGATGTTGTGGATGACCAACAGCGAGACTTCGCCGTCAGGGCGCTCGTTGAAGTTGGGCGAGGGACAATGCCGAGCGCCTTCGCACCATCCCGTGAAACCGTTCAACCGCATCTGGAGTCCTGCTGGCCAATCAAGGAGCCCCAGTATGAACTCTCAGACCTGAGAAGTCAGACCCAGGAAGACGGCCTGCACCCAGGGCCGGTCAATTCGCCTTGAGCTTGCGCAGGTTGGTGACCACTGAATCCAGTGCCCGGTCGAACAACAGCGTGTCATCGAGCACTCGCACGGTACCGCGACGGAACTCGACCGCCAGCCCCATGCGAGTCTTTTCCAGCACCTTCATGCCAGTACGGTTGACGAACACATACTTGCCCGAGGTCTCGATGATCGCGGTCAGCTTGCAGCGCAGCTTGAACTCTTCGTTTTCCTGCAGTTCCACCCACGTGCCGACGCGCAGCTTGTCGACCTGCAGCAGGCCTGGGTCATCCTCCGGAAGACGCAGCTGGGCTTCACCATCGGCGGTTTCACCGACCGGTGCCAGGACGATCTCCTCGACCACCTGCACCAGCGACTCGTCGCCGTTCGAAGTCCCCTCGACATCCGCCAGTTCGCGCTGGAATGCCTGGACATGCAGCACTTCCAGCTGGCTGAAGAATTCACTGGTGGCGAACGGGTCGAACGCGGTGCTGGTGAGGCCGTCGCGCAGGGACTTGAGCAGACCCGGCACCAATTCCAGCAGGCGCATGCGCATATCCGGATCATCGTGAGGCTCGACGCTCCAGATCAAATCGTCGACAGTCGCCAATGCCGCCTGCCACTCATCCGAGTTGGCCCCATGCTTCAGGCACACCAGCAACAGCACTCGGCTCCACGCATCCTGCAGCAGATTGACCACCACCAGCGGCAGCGTGCGGCCCAGCAAGCGGCTGTTGAGTTCCTTCTCCACCAGATGACGTGCAAGGTCCGCGCGAGCGCGGCCTTCTTCGGCATCGCGGGTGCGCTGTTCGAGCAACTCGCTGCGGCGGCGCTCGTCATTGCTGAAGGCAAGGAAATCGACCAGCAGTTCGGAGAACAGCGAGGTGTCATCGACGAAATCGTTGAGCAGGCGCTGGACGATCTGCTCGATCCGCAAATACAAGGCATCGCGCTGGTAATCGTCGCGGCTGCCCCACCCCATCGCCGCCGAGGCGATTTCGTTGAGCAGGCGCCGGGCCGGGTGGGCGCCACGGCTGAAGAAACTCTTGTCCAGCACTGCGACCTTGAGCATGGGAATCTGCAGACGCGCGATCAAGGCCTTGAGCGAGTCAGGCAGATTGCGATCGTCGAGAATGAATTCGAAGAGCATGGCAACGAGGTTGATGACGTCCTCGTCCACCACCCCCACCACGCGAAACTTGCCGCTCTTGACGCTGACGCGGGTCAGCAATTGTTCCAGTTGTTGGCGCAGGTCGTAATCGTTCTGCGGCGTCTGCTGGGGAACGTGATGCTGCAGATGAGACAGCAGACGCATCAGGTCGCTGGTCGAGATCGGCATGGCCTCGCTGGGCGGCTCCATCTTCGGCGCCATGCTGCCACGCAGATCGTGCAGCAGATCCTGCAGGGCCCCGAACACTTCCTGCACGCTTTCATCGCGCTGGGCAGGCTTGCTCGGTGCTTCGGTGCGCGTTTCCGGTTCGACGGCCGCGGGGCGCGCACGGTCGCTGGAGCGATCGGCGGCGCGACGGGCCGGCGCGGCCTTGAGCTCGGGCAAGATTCCGGCGGCGATGAGCAACTGATTGGCCTCGGCGTAGAGCTGATCGGTATCGGTCAGGACGTATTTTTCGAACAGCTTGAGGATGATCAGCTTGACCTTGATCTCCACGCCCAGGCTGCGCCCGGCTTGAAGAAAATAGTCGCAGAGCATGACCGGGCCAAGGGGATTGGTGGAATCATCCAGGCGGCGCGTGAGCAGCACGTTCAAACGGGTGGTCAACTGGCCAAGGGCGAAGCTGTCACGGCTCAGCACCTTGCTGACCATGGCGTCCAGCGCCACGGTGCGCTCAAGCTCGTCGTTGGGCACCAAGGCCAGCTTGTCGTAGCTCAGCGGCGCAGGTGCATTGGTTTCGGCCGTGTCGTACTGACCCACGCGCACGAAGCTTTCGTAGAATTTTTCGAGGAAGCCGCGCTCGATGCTCTTGCGCTTGAGGCGCAAGTCGCGCATGGCTTCGAAAAAGGTGTTCTGATCGACGTTGTTCAACGCCCGATCGGCCATTTCGAAAAGGGTGTCGTCGGCGTTGTCGAACAACACCTGAAGGGCCTGCTTGAGTTGCAGCGCGGCTTTGTCGCGCACCTGCAACAGGACGACAGGCAGGCGCACACTGGCAGGCTGGCTCGCTGGATCGACGGCCGCCTTGTTCAGTGAAACCACTTTCCCATCGTTCGCCATCAAGAACCCCCCACCCACGAAAAAGAGCGTCGACATCCCTGCCAACCACGTGACGTCATCGCCCACCTGACCTCACAGACAGTGATCTCTGACTACCAAGGTGACAAGCAGTTCAGCGAGCACGGAGCTAAGTAGAAGATTGACCGTAAATAACCTGAAAAGCTCATCTGAGCCGACCAAATGCATCTCTTTTTGCAGCACATTACGGCACTAGGCGCAGGGCTTCGCTCCGAGCCGCGCAGTATCCTATAATCCGCCCCACTTTGCCGATGGAGCGCGTCATGCCCAATCTTCGTCTTGCCGATCTGACCGCTGAAATCGAAGCCAACGTGCGCCGTGCGTTGTTCGAAGACGTGGGCAGCGGCGATATCACCGCGCAACTGATCCCGGCCGAGCGCCTGGCCAAGGCCACCATCATTACCCGCGACACCTGCACCATCGCCGGCACCGCTTGGGTCGACGCCGTGTTTCGTCAGCTCGACCCCCGCGTGGCGGTGCATTGGCAGGTAGTGGACGGGCAACAGGCACAAGCCAACCAGCCGTTGTTTCACCTTGAAGGCCCGGCACGGTCGCTGCTGACCGGAGAGCGCAGTGCGCTGAATTTTCTGCAGTTGCTGTCAGCCGTCGCCACCCGCGCGCAGTCGTTCGCCGAGCGGGTTGCCCACACCCAGGTCAAACTGCTGGACACGCGCAAAACCCTGCCGGGCCTGCGCCTGGCGCAAAAGTATGCAGTGACCTGCGGCGGTTGCCATAACCACCGCATCGGCCTGTACGATGCATTCCTGATCAAGGAAAACCACATCGCCGCGTGCGGCGGCGTGGCCCAGGCGATCATGGCCGCGCAACGCATCGCACCGGGCAAGCCCGTGGAAATCGAGGTCGAAAGCCTGGACGAGTTGCGCGAGGCACTGGCCGCGGGCGCGGACATCGTCATGCTCGACGAGCTGAGCCTTGCGGACATGCGCGAAGCGGTGAGCATCAACGCCGGCCAGGCCAAGCTCGAAGCCAGCGGCGGCATCAATGATTCGACCTTGGTCAGCATTGCCGAAACGGGTGTGGACTACATCTCGATCGGCACCCTGACCAAGGATGTAAAAGCGGTAGACCTGTCCATGCGCCTGAGCCTGTGACAGCCCACATAGATATCGACCAGCAAAGGTATGGAGTTTTCGCAGTGACCAGCACATCCACCCAAGGCGCCCACCAGGTCTACATCGTTCGCATCGACGGCACCCGTTTCGGCCCCTTCGAATCGTCCCTGGAGCCCAACAAGGCCCTGATCTACGAGGTGACCCTCAACGCCGGCGCGGGCGATCGCATCGAACTGCACGACGCCGCCGGAGACGTGCAGACCCACGTCATTTCCAACACCCACTTCCAGCCCCAGATGAGCGACGTCCCCGCGCACTACACCGTCCGCTGGCGCTGACACCCCGCTGGCCTCTATGCAAGCAGCTCCTATGAAAGCAGGCCCTGTGAAAGCAGGCCCTGTAGGAGCAGGCCCTGTGGAAGCAGGCCCTGTGGGAGCGGGCTCTGCCCGCGAAGAGGCCAGTCGCCTCCCCACACATCCCAAGCCCCCCACAAATCCCCCAAACAGTAAATTCCCTTGACTCCCCCCCACGAATCGCCCAATGGTGCTCAAACAAAACCCGCGTAAGGAAGCAGCCTTGAGCATCGTCGAACAGTTTCACTCAGGCCTCAAAGCCGCCCTGCCCGCCGCCAGCCTTGACGAACTCGCGTTCGCCACCGGCGCCTCTTCCACCCAACTGGATGCGCTCAAAGAAGTCTACCCTGATTGCCCGGACAGCCTCCTGCACCTGCTTGCCAAGGTGAACGGCACGCACTGGCAGAAGTACGAAAAAGGGGAAGTTTCGGTACTCATCCTGGGCTCCGACATCGCCGGGTACCCGTACTACCTGCGCTCGGTCGAACAGATCCTCGAAGACCGCACCGCCAACGACAAAACCATTGCCGACATCTACGACGACTTGTTCCTGGAAAACCCGGACATGGTCGACAAGCGCATCGATCCCGATGTCATCCTAGGCGAGAGGCTGTGCTTCTCGCACTGCATGAACAACGGTGGTACCTCCACGCTGTTCATCGACTTCAACCCCACGAGCAAAGGCACCAAAGGCCAAGTGATCCGCTTCGTCCACGACCCGGACGAATACGTGGTCATCGCCGACAGCTTCGACGCCTACCTGAAGATGCTGATCGACGACAAGTTCGCGTTCATTCTCGAGGATTGATGCTGCAGCAGACGAGCCCACCTGCCTGGTGAGCTCGTCTACTGGCAAGACGGTCTGACCACCCACCTATGCTTCCCTCGGGCACTCCTGCACATCCTTCGTATCATTTGCCCTCGCCTACATCCTCATTCCTGATCTAAACCTAGCCAAGCAGCAGATATTGACGCGCAATTGATGGGCAACTAAATTTAGTCGCACCTAGGGAGAGGTATGTCCAGGCAAGGAAAGCTCATCGCCAAACTGATCTCGCAGGATGGCGATTTCACATGGAATGAACTGGTGAAAGTATTGCAGGGGTTTGGCTACGAGCCAATTCAAGGCAGTGGTAGCCGTGTCAAATTCTACAATGGTGATCCGAAGGCCTTAATCAGCCTACATTGTCCTCATCCGGGTAATGAAATCAAACCCTATATCCGGCGGCAGATCATTGCTCAATTGAAAAACGGAGGCCTGATCCCATGAACCCATTGCTTCAATACCGCGGCTATTTCGGATCGATCGAGGCGAGCGCTGAAGACGACTGCCTATATGGCAAAGCGCAGTTCGTGCGGGCGCTGATCAGCTATGAAGGACAAACAGTCTCACAACTCATCGCAGCGTTTCACACAGCCGTAGACGATTATCTGGAAACATGCGCCAACCTGAAGGTGGCGCCGGAAGTACCCTGTAAAGGGTCGTTCAATGTGCGAATAGGCCACGAGTTGCACTTGGCAGCCAGTATTGCTGCTAACCGGCAAAGCATTACGCTCAACGACCTGACCAAGCAGGCCCTTGCAAGCTACCTTCACCAGGAGTCAGCGACTCGCGCAAGTTGAAGCAACCCCTTGCTCAATGCTTGAGCGGAAGCATGCCAATGGCCGGACGGGCGAACAGGTAGCCTTGCTGGAGGTCGATCCCCAGTCCCTGCAGGGCCGTGCTTTCGCCGACGGTTTCCACGCCCTCGGCCACGACGGTGATGTTCAGCTTGCCGGCCACCAGTACGATCCCCGCCACGATGGCCTGGCGCACGGCGTCATGATCTAGATCGCGAGTCAGTGCCATGTCGATCTTCAGCACCTTGGGCTGGAAGGTCGCCAGCAGATTCAGGCCCGAATACCCTGACCCGAAGTCATCGATCGCCGTGACGAATCCCTGTTTCTCGTATTCGCTGAAGATCGACTGCAAATGCAGCGGGTCGTCTACACGCTCGCCTTCGGTCACTTCGAACATCAGCCGATTCAGCGGAAAGCCGAATTCGCGGGCTGCCTCGAGCGTGGCACGGATGCACGTTTCGGCGCGATAGACGGCCTTGGGCAGGAAGTTGATGCTGAGCAGGCAGTCAGGCAGGTCCAGCAGCCCCCAACGGGTGGCCAGCTCGATGGCCTTGACGCGGCAGGACTGGTCGAAACGGTAGCGATTGCCGTCGTTGACCTGGCTCAGGATGCTGTACGCAGACTCACCGTTGATGCCACGCACCAAGGCTTCATAGGCCCATGGCTGCCCGCTGCGCACGTTGAGGATGGGCTGGAATGCCATGGTGAAGTCGAAACCCAGGGCATCCAGGTTTCGACAGTCGGAGCAGCCAACCGCCTTGAACGGCTGGGGGAAAATAATCGAGCTCATGGCGAGGCTCCGTGGGCAAAGTGCGAATGATAGCGTAATGCCACTTTGACAGCTCGTAACCTCGTTAGGTCCATTGGCAGGGCTGAGCGGTCAGCCCAGCACGACCAACCGATCAGGCAACTCGTTGCGAGGATGGGTTACAGGTACGTGTTCACGTAATACCTCACCGCACGCCTGGATACAACCCACGAAGCCCTCCATCGTTTCACCCCGCTTGACCCGCGCGGTGAATGTCTCGACGATCGCACCCCAGGTGTCATCGCCAATACGGCTGGAAATGCCCTCGTCCACCAGGATTTCCACGTACCGTTCCGCCTCCGAAACGAAGATCAACATTCCCGTCGCGCCCTGGGTGTGGTGCAACTTGCGCTCCAGGAACTGCCGACGGGCCATGTTGGCCGCCCGCCAGTGACGCACACGGCGCGGCATCAATGCCGTAGTCAGCGCAGGAATGCGGAACAGCAGCCCCATCACGATGAAGGTCGCCCACTGCGCCAGCAGCAACTGGTGGGCATTCAGCCAGCCGGGGTAATAGTTGATCAGGCCCGGCACCAGCAAGGCGATCAACCCCGCCCACAGCAGCGGAATGTAGGTGTAGTCGTCGGATTGCGGTGCGAGCACCGTAACCAGTTCGGCGTCGGTGTGCAGTTCGGCCTCGGCAATGGCCGTGGCCACGCGCTTCTGCGCGCTTTCGTCCAGTAATGTCATGCTGCGTACCTGCTCGATTTACCAGCCACCCGATGCCCCCCCGCCGCCGAAGCCGCCGCCACCGCCACCAAAACCACCACCGCCGCCGCCGAAACCACCGCCGCCACGGCCGCCGCCGAGCACACTGCCCAGCACCGCACCGGTGAGTACCGAACCGCCACCGCCGCCGCGACCACCACGCCCGCCTCCCCCACCACGGATCATCACGATCACGATGATGATCAAGATGAGAAACGCCGGCCACGGCAGGCGCTGCTGCTCCTGACCTTGACCCTGCGCATTGCTGCGCTGGGGCTCGGCCAGTGGATCACCGCCCAGCACCTGCAACATGGCGGCCGCGCCAGCACGAATGCCACCGGCGAAATCGCCCTGGCGGAACGACGGCACGATCACGTTATTGATGATGATGGAGGACTGCGCGTCGGTGAGCTGCCCTTCCAGACCGTAGCCCACTTCGATGCGCACCTTGCGCTCGGCCTTGGCCACGATCAGCAGGGCGCCGTTATCCTTGCCCTTCTGCCCTATGCCCCAGGCGCGTCCGAGTTGATAGCCGTAGTCGGCGATGTCCGTACCTTGCAGATCCGGTACGGTCACCACCACGACCTGCTCGGAGGTCGCCTGCTCGTGTGCTTCGAGCATCTGGCTGAGCTGACTGCGGGTCTGCCCGTCGAGCAGGCCCGCCTGGTCCACCACCCGGCCGCTGAGCGCTGGAAACTCCAGCGCTCCGGCGGTGGCGACCCACAGCAGCATCAGCAGCGGCAGGCACCGCCATGGCTTCATTGGAACTTCACGCTCGGCGCTTGCTCGGCATTGGGTGCCGTGGCCTTGAAGTTCTCGCGAACCTTCTGGTCACGGTACATGGTCATCTGCCACAGCTTGCCGGGGAAGGTGCGGATCTCGGTGTTGTACTTCTCGACCGAGGCGATGAAGTCACGACGTGCCACCGCGATGCGGTTTTCGGTCCCTTCTAGCTGCGACTGCAAGGCCAGGAAGTTCTGGTTCGACTTCAGGTCAGGATAGCGCTCGACAGTGACCATCAAACGGCTCAAGGCACCGCTGAGTTGCTGCTGAGCCTGGTCGAACTGCTGCAGCTTGGCCGGATCGTCCAGGGTATTGGCGTCGACCTGGATCGAAGTGGCCTTGGCCCGCGCTTCGATTACCCGGGTCAGGGTGTCCTGTTCCTGCTTGGCGTAACCCTTCACCGTTTCCACCAGATTGGGAATCAGGTCGGCACGACGCTGGTACTGGTTCTCCACCTGAGCCCAGGCCGATTTCACCTGTTCGTCATATTGCGGAATGTTATTGATGCCGCAGCCACTGAGCAGCGTGGTGAACATCAACACGGTCAGCAGCCGTGTGCGCAGAGAAATGGTCATGGCGGGGTCAAGCTCCTTGGAAGGCAGCGCAACAAGGCGCTGCAACGCGCCGACATCCGGTTCGGGTCGACGCTTGAATAAGAGAGGTTAGCAGGCCTGGATGGGCGAAACGCCAAATCGCAGGCAAAGAAAAGCCCGCCGACGGGGAGGAAAGCGGGCTTGAAGAAGGAGCAAGGTCAACATTACGCCCGAGAATGTGAACACCGCGTGAAACGGATGTGAACGGACAGTTAGCTGCACTTTTCTCCCTTTTCACGACATCAACGACCGTCTGCGATCTTGCGTTCGATCTCGGCGGTCTTGCGCTGCAAGGTCTCGGCGTCCTGCTCTTTCTCCTTGATGGAGGTGGGCGTGATGACCTTGTCGACGCCTTCGGTCGCCGGGGTTTCGTTCTCGATATCGCGCTCGACCACGTTCACGGGCTTGCCGCTCGCGTCGAGGGTCGGAGCTTTCGGCTGGATTTCATCGCGTGTGGTCATGGTAGGAAGCCTCTGATGTTAGGTAACGATTCGAGGCTTTGCAGGCGAGGTAAGTTCCTGTGCATAACTTTTGACCGCACGTTACCCACAGGCACGGGTCACAGTTTCTTTGGGAGGAAAACCATGGCCATTTCAGTGAAGAAACTCGAAGGCGATGACGTCCCCGAGCAATACCGTGCACAAGGCATGGACCTGGTGTTTCAAGTACAGGACGCCGAGGGCGAGCTGCACATCCGCACCAACGACGAAGAGGCCGCCGCCCTGGCGGTGGAGTTCAGCGAAAAGGACCAGGCCAGCAAGTGACCGTGGATGGCCTGTACAGCCTTGCCGACGTGCATGCCCGGCCTAACGGCTGAGCAACCAGACCCCGGTGCAGATCAATCCGGCCAGCAACGTACCGCCGAACAAGGCGTACTCCAGCTTGGTGCGATTCAACGAGTCGATTACCTGCTCGATGTACACCTCAATGTCAGCCGCTCGGCGGCGCATCTCCAGACCTTCGATAATATCCTGCACCCGCGCATCGAGCAGCGGCGAGACGCACAGATAGACCGAAGCGTAACTGGCGAGAATGATAAGAAGGTACTTCACGGTTGGCTTCCTTGCCCAAAATACAATGCGGGCGCATGCGCGGTCGACAGACGCGATGAAAACGATACAGGTAGAAGCGAACAATCGCCATGATGGGAACGCTCCCCTCGATTGCGCCTGCCGATCGCGTCACAGCCTGCCGTCACAAATACTTTTTCGCTTCCTTGTCGAGGTGTTTGTCGGCCTTGTGCCGCTCATCATCGTCATATTTGAGGCCTTTATCGACCTCGGCGGCGTCGTGTTTAACGCCTTTGTCGATTTCCTTGGCATCGTGCTCGACACCTTTGTCGAGTTCACGATTGTCGTGACGAATGCCCTTGTCCAGTTCATCTTCAGCCTGCGTGGCAGGCGCCACGGCACAGATCAGCAGCAAAGCGGTAGCGATTGAAGGGACCCACTTACCCATGGCAACACTCCTGTTTAGACGGCTGGAGCCACTGACTCCATCGACCCTAACGGTAGTAGATGCCCACAAACCGCGCCAGAGTGGGCCAGACAGATGACCGCCAACACATCGGGCTATCGAATCCTGTAAAACGTACGAACCAAAAACAACGAAACACACCATGACCGTCTTCTACCTCAAGCTGCTCATCACCCCGCTGCTCATGCTCTCGATTTCCATCGCCGCCAAACGCTGGGGCACCCACGTCGGTGGCTTGCTCTCGGGTCTTCCGGTGACTTCGGCCGTGGTGATGTTGTTTCTGAGCCTTGAACAAGGCGCTGGATTCGTAGCAATGGCGGTACCGGGCGCGCTGTCGGGCGTTGCGGCGATCCAGGCGACCTACCTGTTCTACCTCACCGTGACCCGGCGGCTTTCGGCATTCCTCGGCTGCGTGGCAGCGCTGGCCTTCTACGTGGTCGCCGCCTTGCTCATGAACTGGCTGGGCTCACTTCCGGCGTCCATTGCGGTCACCCTGTGCCTCATCGTCGTACTGATCATGGCCACCTCAACGACCGGCGAGCGCCCGGCAAAGCCGGTTCCGCTGCCCAGCTGGCTCATCCCGATGCGGATGCTCACCGCCACCCTGCTGCTCCTGCTGATCACCGCCGGCGCACAGTGGCTGGGCCCCGTCGTCAGTGGCTACCTGGCGCCCATCCCCATCATCGCGTGGCCGCTGGCCGTATTCGCCCACGTCCAGGGCGGACGCCAGGAACTCGCCGCCATCGTGCGCGGCAACGCCATTGGCGCCGTCGGCGTGATCGGCTTCTACCTGAGCCTGCAAGGGATGGTGATGCAACTGGGCATACTGCCCGCCGTGGCGACGGGCGTGGTCCTGGCCGTAGTAATCACGGCCGTCGTCGCGCGACTGGCCAACCTGCGCCGGATGTAAACGGTCTAGGCCATATCCGAGGTGTGCACGAAACATAACTTGTTGCCCTCGGGATCCCGGCAATAGGCCCCGAAATAGTCCTGCGCATACTGCGGCCGCAAACCCGGCGCCCCCTCGTCCGTACCGCCGTTATCCAACGCCGCCTGCCACGCGTCCCGCACCTGCTGCTGCGACTGCGCCGCAAAACTCACCTGCATGCCGTTGCCCCACGTGGCTGGCAGGCCGTTGAACGGAAGCTGGACGTAGACCTGAGGCCAGGGCCTGCCCGGCCGCTGCCAACCGGCGCCGTCTGGACCGCCGTCGTTTTCCTCGGGGATGCGGACGAGGCTCAGGGGTTGGAGGACGCGGTCGTAGAAGGCGAGCATTTTTGGGAGATCGCGGGCGCCGATTTGGATGTGGCTGAACATGGGGGCTCCTGGGCATGTCGTCTGGGCTATGCATGAGAGCAACCGAGCTGGACAGCTTCTGCCCTGCCCCCGATTCACTACTGCGCCATGATTGCCTGATATCTCTTTTGATACTCGTCGTAAGGCAAGTTCTGCTGCATCAGCAAATCGATCTGCCGTTCGCGGTATTCAGAGGACGATAAGGGCGCAGGCGCGGTACTGGGCGCGGCTCGGTAGGGTGCTGTCGCCTGTCGCGCAGGGACAGCAGCAGGAGCTTGGCTTGGGCCAAGGTAATTGAGTGGCGCAGACACGCTGCCGAGGTTGCCGAGGCATTGGTATTTCTTCGATACACGCCATGCGGAGCAATCGCCATAGCCGCGTCTGAGCGTGCATTCCTGGTTTGTTCCGCCAAAAGGCTCTGCGTCGACATAACCCCATAACGAACACTTGGAGCGGGCGATGGCATACGCCTGCTGCTGATCGACCACGGGGGTTTCGAAGCTATTGAATTCGTACCCAACGTCAATGACGCCATCTGCGCGACTTCCGCCTGTGGCCTGGAAGTCCTTGTGCGTTGCGCAACCGGCAAGGGTCGCCAAAAACACGAAAGCCGCTGTTCGGCGGCTGAGGGTTAGGAGAGGCATGTGATATCCGTATTCTGGGTTCTTGAGCAGCGGTGCTACATCAGGCTTGCTGGGTCTGAAAATCTGAAGCTGACACAGGTGATTTCAGATGGTGCCGGAGATAGGAATCGCATAACACAGGGTGCGGCCCGTTATTACTAACTTATGCCATCTAAAAAGCTAAAGCGTATCCCTAAATAAAAATTCACCCAAATGACTAGTGACCTCAGACTTTCTGAGTGACGAGTGCGATCAACGGCATGAGGACGAAAAAGAGACCGGCCGAGATCCTGTACCTCGCCCCAATGCTGTTAAGCCAATTCTGAAAAGGCCCTGCTGCTTTACTAACCACCCGATGTACCAAGCAAAAAGGACGACGGTCCAAATCGACAACCATCCCCAACCATGATCAACGACCATAGCTGGGACCTGGACGAGAAGCCCTCCTAGAATTACACCGGCCATGTAAGCGCCCAACGAATGAGTGCCTGACAAGGGCAGGTTTGCAACATAGGCCGTCCCGGCCACACCAGGGCGGATCAAAAAGGCGCCGAAGAAGATCAGTCCAGTAGAACCAGCCACGTTCCACAGACTAGGGCCTAACCCTTCGAGAGCTGCCATCGTTAGATACTTGCCACTCGAGTGATCAGCCGCAACGTTGGCAAGCAGCGTAAGCAGAAGCCCAAAAGCGCCCCAGGAAACGGACTCCCTCACTGCTCCTTCAAAAGCCCCCCCTTAGACCAGAAGCCGTTACGGCCAAACCAACCACTGTCAAGAGATCTAGCTCTCAACCCCATTAGTCTACTTCCTGTCATGCATCGATAGTTTTGCCATACGCACAAAATCGCCAGCGGACTACTTCACTTTGACTAGCTCAATCAGTAGATGCACGCGAAGTCGCCTGCAACGCGACTCCTTGTAGAAATGAAATAACGAAGCTGAAACCCTTCCTCGAAGATGGTGCCGGATCGGTGTGGATGAGGGCGGCGGTGACTGCCAGACCGCGATGGCCAGCGCTGATTTGGCGATCAAATTGTACGAGCAGTAGGTTGCCGAGTTGCTGGGCCTAGCGCAGGGGCCAACAGCAGGCACCGAGCCTGGCCAGTGCCCCGACCGCAGTCCTCGCTGGGGCCGGGGATCCTGGGAGTTTCGGCAACATACGGGGACGGTAACCCACTCTAGCGCGCTAGCGAGCCGCCCGCCAGGTTACTGAAATTTCAACCACTGAAATCTAGCCGAAGCGCTGTCAAGTCAGGTGATTTTTACCGGTACGGTAAGGATTAGGGCCGATGTTCAAGAAGATGCACAATTCACCCCTGTTCACCCAGTTCACCCAGTTCACCCAGTTCACCCAGTTCACCAGTTCACTAAGCTGGCAGATCGTCCGCTAATGAAAAGCTGCGGGTTCCCAACCCCGTATATCGGCTGATCCTTCACGGTCCCCAGCAGATTTCGAACCCCTTAGGCGGGCTGGACCTTTCCCGCTGAGGGTTGAACCTAAAGGGGTATGGGATAATTCAAGCGAACATCTTGAATAATGCTGTGTAACAGGTGTAGAGCGTGTAGTAGATCGCTTTAACTAATTGATTTATATGTAAAATAAATGAGCTACACCTCGAGATGATTTTTGCTCTCGCAGTGTAACTTTGGAAAAGGTGTAACGAAAAGCGGTTCAGTGTGGGCCGCCTACTCCCGATAGCTACCTTCCTAAAATTGTCACCAGCGAAGGAGCTGCTCTTGGCCAAACGCAGCGATTGGAGTCGGCACCTATCGGTACGTTGTAGGCTTTAGTATCATTTGGGCATCACACCAAGGTCGGGACTAGGGAATGCAACAGGAATTTTTGCTGAAGTTTCTTGAGACTGGAACTATCGACCTCAAAGGCGATGACACAAAACTCGATAAGCTTCGATCTACGGTCAAAGACCTAGCAGCCATCCTTCGAAAAGCACCTTCCAAAACCGTCAGCTTCACAATGGTGGCGGCCGATCCCAACATTGCACCCACGGACCCAACCGTGGAAGAGGCAATGGAGGCCCTCCGCAAGCAATGGGAGACTATTGCCAATGCCTTTGCCGGGCGGCCAGTCAGCATCTTACGGGCTATCCTCCTTGACGCGATTGTACAGACAGCTCGTTCGGACGATGATATTGCAGTAGCCTTCGTCAACACGGCCCGCAACGCCCTGGCTCACTCCGAAGCAGCTGACGAATCCGATATTTGGCGCGAAGCTGTTAGCGAAATTGAAAAAAAGATCGATGCACGCGCCGAGAAAGAGTGGGCAACGCCGGAAACGATTACGGTAGATCCTTTGGAGTACACCCCACCGCATCCAATAGACAGACAATCTGAAACTGTCATTGTTGATCGGGAGCGTTTGAAGGAAGGTCGTGTCTCGGCTGCGGCCGCAATTGAGCACTACCAATACGTCAGCAATTGGATGCCAACTGTTTTAGATAAATTTAGTGACAGCATCGCAGAAGCAATCGACGGAGTGGCCGAGGAGCTTGCTCCATCCCCCGTAGATCTCTCAGGCCCGTTATCTGCACTTGCGAAGGCGGTCGCCACACATGTTGAAAAAGCGTTGGCTAGCTTCAGCGCAGCAACGACAGGTCTGCAGCGCCGTACGAACCTACTTTGGTGGAAAGAAGCGCTGTATTCTCCGAGTGCTCACGCGAGTTATCTTGAGCTACCGCCATTCGAAGCCTCCGCACTAATGGCGCTAGACTTACATAAACAGGTACCGACTTATTCGCCGGCAAGCGTATCTGCCTTCTTGCGAGAAGCCATTCGCTGTCTACCGATTGAAAAAGATGACCAAAGCAACGGTGAGCGTGACTTCGCATGTCTCGTTCACGAAGCGAAGACAGCTACTTTCATGCAGCCATTCCGTGAGCTGGCTGCGCAATACGCGCCTGCGCCAGTTGGCCGAGGCCTTCTACTATCGCTGATTGGACACTCGCAAACTTCAGTGATAGCTGAAGCAGCAACCCTACGTGCACTCTGTGGCGTGGATGCTTCCACTTTAATGACCCCATCTGATTGGGGAACATACCTATTCCGAGAGCTCCAGACAGCTCGCGCTATCAGCAACAGCCCATCCACGCGGACAAGGAAGAAGTGAAATCCCCATGAACAGGTGCCCCCAACCAAACTGCTTTGCGGATGACAACACCACTTGCACCTTGGGCCACCTCCGGCTCGACATGTGTCCCGAGTGGACGCAAGTTAGCCAAAGCGAGGTAATTCCCTCGCCTAGCGATGACCAGATGCTGCTCCCATGGAGCGGCTTGGCAATGGGAGAGTCTGATCTCAACTTTGTTAGCGGTAAGGTAAAACCTATAATTGTCGGTATCGTCGGTCCTGAAAGCGCAGGTAAGACGACCATTCTTGGTGCGTTCTATCTATTGCTTGGCCGAGGATCCCTAACCACTGACGCGAATCTGTTCAGTAACTCTTACACGCTCGCAGGTTGGGAGGCCGTGGGGACATATTTGCGCTGGAAGCCGGGACAGCCTCCAAGCTTTCCGCCTCACACGCCCAGTGGGGCGGCTCGAGCACCTGGCATGCTTCACCTTGGTTTTCGTCGTGAGGACGGGTCGCTGCGCGACCTTCTTTTTGCCGACGCCCCGGGGGAGTGGTTTCAAAAATGGGCGGTCAATGAACAGGCAGTTGACGCTGAAGGGGCCCGGTGGATTGCCCGACACGCAGATGTCACACTATTAATTGCTGACCGCCAGGCACTTGCTGGACCGAAGATGGGGACCGCTAGAAACGATTTTCAGCTACTGGCTCAACGTGCTGTGACAGAAGCTCGCGGACGGCGCATGGCACTTGTCTGGACCAAGGGGGACGTAGACGTGGCACCAGCCATGGAGGCGCAGATCAGAAAGGCGGTAGCCTCTGCTTCCTCAAGCGCCCGAGAGTTCACAGTCAGCGTCTCCCCTTGTGACGATATCGACGCAGCAGAAGGCTTCCGCGAGCTATTTGCCTGGATTCTCTGTACCGAACGAGCGGGAGTAGGCTTGCCCATGACAGCATCGTCTAGTCACGATCCATTTTATAGATTCGATAGGAGATAGTTGGTGGCGGCTCAACACACTATCTTGTTGGTCGGCGAGTCAAACGTCGGTAAGACTCACTATGGGGCTCAGTTTTTGAAGAGGCTCATGGTCAAAGCGTGCGCGCTTAAGATGTCAGGTGCTCCGACGAACCTGGAGGCATTTACTACAGCTCTCAGTTGCTTGACAGAGGGAAAGTCGACTGACCATACACCGGCTAGCACCTATGTTGAGAGCGTCTGGCCTATCACGGATGAGGCCGGTCGCCACGCCGAACTGATTTGGCCTGACTACGGCGGCGAACAGGTCCGTAATCTTGTCACGCAGCGCAAGATCCCTGCCGCCTGGCGCGAACGTGTACTTGGAGCCACGGATTGGGTATTGCTCATCAGACTGCATTCTCTTCGGTCTGAAGATGATCTATTTTCACGCCCGCTGCAGTCATTCGCTGCGCTGGAATCCCAAGCAGAGACTCCCTCATACGATCTGTCAGATCAAGCAAGAACAGTAGAGCTTCTTCAAATGCTGCTCTACTTGGCCCAGTTCCACTTGGACCGGCCGCTTCGCAAACCTCGCTTGACGCTGCTTCTGAGTTGTTGGGATGAGCTTAAAACGACAGAACTACCGGTTGACCTTCTGGCCTCTCGACTACCGATGCTTTGGTCGTTCGTGCGGAGCAATTGGGCGTCGCCTGCTGTCATTGGCTTGTCGGCTTTGGAACGCACACTCAGTAAGACGGATGCGGACCAAGAGTATGCAATCCGCGGCCCCGAAGAGTTCGGCTATGTAGTGCTACCTGACGGTGTTAAGAGCAACGACATCACCCTGCCGATTCAACGCCTAATGATTGATGGGGTCTGAGCAAATGCGAGTCGAGCAGGCTGTCTATGGCGAAGTATCAGGTCGAGGCCACGGACTTAGGGCATCAAGTACTGATGCGCCTATAGCCGCTACCATCGCATCAAAGCTGGACCTACCAGATGTAGTGCCTATCGGTGTCCAGACTTGGTCTCCGTTTGTTCGCGGCTTCCCAATCGACGAGCACTACGTGCTTGCTCGCACGTTTCTGGATTCTAGTGCGTCGCGCGGTGGAATGGTGCTGACTCATGCACTGATCATCAGCTTGAACGATATGTGCGAGGTTAGCAGTCTGGCCATGTTGTTTGGGCGGCTGGCACCGTCAGTTACAGATTGTCCCGGCTCGATGGTAACGCTTGAGCTTAACACTCTCGACAGCAGCCACGAACCGGCTGCAGACCTAATAGGTACGGCTAACGCGTTGACAGCCCAAGAACTCGCCCCGGTAGTCCGACTGAGCGCTGGAGGATTCGAGCACCTCGTCGATTCTTTATGGAGGAATCTCTGGCCAGCTTTGAGGAGAACTTTCGCGTTCCGGCTGAGCTTTGGTCCGAACGACATTGTAGAGCAACCACTGCCTGCGCTCGTATGCACGCCTGAGCAGCTCCAAGCTCGCTGGACGAAGCACCGTATAGTAAAGCCAGGCGATAAAACCCCAGAATCTGAAATTGCACGCGTTCTCTGTGGCCTGCGCGACCTGCGGCCGATCCTTGCTTTAGCCGCAGAGTTGGGCCTTGAAGTTCATACGCTCAAGGAGCTGGCTAAGCTTGAACGGCTGCACACCCTCCTATCAGATCGCGTGAGTTTCGATAATTTGCTGACTGCCATGCGCTTGACAGATGGCCTCTCAAGTCAGCCGACACTCGGCGCAGGAATCAAGGACAAGATCATCGGACGTTTCACAGCCTTGATTCCAGGAATAGGCTGCAAGCAATTGCTGCCAATGAGGAATCTGGCACTCACTGGTTTTGCCAATACTGCGTTGCTTTGGTCGGCCGTTGAGCTTAGGGTTAGTAACCTCAATTTCGCGCCAGTGGACGACAGCGATTTAACAGAGATGGCTGCTGCGTCGGTTGATGAGGATCTCGCATTTCCGTCTTGGCGCGCTGCGGTGACAGCGGGCTTATCGACTGCCGCTCGTCGAGACAACCCCGCCATTTTTCAAGCGATCTGGCGATGGGCTGAGAACAGCCAAGCTGCGTTCGACGCGGTCATAGACTTCCTACCGGCTGATGCAGCGGTTGAGCAACGACTGACGAAGGAAGTGCCCCGAAAGCTCCACGTCACCAATCATGCCCCCTTGCTCTCGTCGTTGCTGAAAAAGCGATGGCTGACCGCATATGGTGCCTTGTTAGCTTCGACTCTCCCCCCTCTCGATGCTGCAGCTCAACAGCTCAAAGTGGACAGGGATCCAGACCAAAGCGCCGGCTTGCGCTCAGCCCTCAGATACGCGAGTCCTTCCCAGGCATTGGAATGCGCACTCAAATATACGGACTTGCGCTTGGTGGAATTATGCGCTGGCCTGGCGGCCACCTACCCTGAGATCCTGTCTAATATCCGCTGCGAGAACATCACCGAGCAAAAGGTATGGGGGGCTGCGATTAGCAAGAGCTCTTCCCTGTGGAACGCTCCAAGTAACGCCATCTGCGCGCGCGACACCGTTCTAGCTCAACTTGTCGAAGGACGGCACGTCGAAACTGGCTTACTTGAAGCGTTGGCGCATACCCCATTGGCTGATCTTAGTGCCGTCCCGGAGCGGGCGCGGCTATGGTCGTCTCTCCCCATTTCGCAGCGTGAGTACTACCTACAGGCGACTGCAATCGGTTGGTTGAACGTCGCGGTAAGAGAATCAGTGATTACTCCCCCCGAAGCCCCACTTGAGTGCGCAATTATCGCAAGTTTGAGTTTAAAGTCCGTGCTTGAGAAATCATCGGTGACGGTTGCTGCGCGCGTCTCAATCATCAGTCTACTTCCGTCCTTCCTCGAAGATGTGTTCATTTCATGGCTAAGCAATCTCTTGAAGAACGTTCGCACTCTTTCTCATACCGATTCTGAGCAACTGGGATCGCTTGTGGCGTCTCGACGGTGGGAGCGAGCAGCCAAAAACCTCTCAGAGCGGTTTGCCGACCACCGCCCAGATCTCATGCCGGGGCTAAGGTTGTGCGCAGACTTGCTCAACTTTTATACGCGTTGGATGCTTGGAATCTCTAAACCAAGCGATCGCGAGAAGTGGGATGAATTCGAGAAGGAGGCCTGCGAGCTCTATCCTCGCGGTCCAGATAGTGACGAACTCTGGTCACGGGCCGGAGGCAAAAATGCTGACCTTCCAGGGCAGCCCCAAAACGGCGCAACACGTTGGCACACTGCATTGAATTCAATCCGCTACGGCGGTCGGCCGACTGCACGTGAGCTCCTTAAAGTAATGTGCAATGATTTTCCTGTGAACGAAAAGCTGCGCTTGTATATCAGAGACGTTGATATCATAGGCCGGCGTTGACATCCCATGTTTATGGTTTCCATATGAACACAACTAGTTACCCGCAAGGCCATGCCCTTCTCATCGGCGTGGCGAGCTATCAGCAAATCTCTAGCCTGCCTGCTGCGATTCTGAACGACGTTAATGACGTTGCAGCGACCCTCTCATCACCGGAATACTGCGCCTATACCCCTGCGCACGTCGTCACTCTCTTAGAAGAGAGCGCTACTCGGGCAGCTGTACTGAAAGGGCTAGAAGAATTGGCTGCTAGGGCGGGTCCTGACGACACGGTTTGCGTATTCTTTTCCGGTCATGGTGCCATCGTAGGCGATCCTGGCAATGAGGACAGCGTGCTGGTCACCGTGGACAGCGATCTAGCTGACATTGAAAACACATCTATTAGTTCTAGTGAGTTAGCCGCAGTCCTTGCGCAGATCAGGGCGAAGCGACTGCTGGTGTTCATCGACGCTTGTCATGCTGGAGGGGCTGCGATTTCGAAAAGATCGACTAATGGCGGAGATCACGAGTTCAAGTCGGGCTACAGCCAAAAAATATTCGCGAAGCTGGCAGTTGGAAAAGGACGTGCGCTGATGGCATCTTGTCGCGCTAACGAATTTTCGTCCGTATTTTCCGGAGCGAGAAATAGCGTTTTCACTACGGTATTGCTTTCAGGTTTGCGGGGAGCTGCTGACAAGAACGCCAGCGGTTTCATCAAAATCTTTGACCTGTTTAACTACGTCTCCGAAGAAGTGCCAAAACTGATCCCAGATAACCAGCATCCAGTTTTTAAGGCTGACGATCTTGAAGGGAACTTCGCTGTTGCACTAAGTCAAGGCGGGAGGAAGTCGCCGCTTGCGCCGATGGTGCAAGAGGAGGAACTGTGGTTTGCGCTAGAGAAGATCCTAATCGAACTTTACCCATTTGGACCTAGGGATCAAGAGATATGGAGCCGAGCAGGTGGTGATCTGTTCCGCCTCCAGCTACAGCCGACCGGCCAAGCTTCTTGGCATGCTGCACTTCGCACTTTGAAGCAGGGCGGCGGAGGCAGGAATATCAAATTTGACAGCTTGCTTAGTACAGCGAAGGAAGACTTTTCGAACCATCCTCAACTGGCGATGCTCAAGACGCTTTAAGGGGGCATTAGAAAATCTTCAGTTTAATAGTAAACGGTGAAATATAGCAGCCTCAATCTTATGGTCTACTTTCGGCAACGGCTGGTATTCAATCGAGAGGCTTCGAAACATTAAAGGTGGTGCACACTGGTAATTTAGCTGAAGTATTTGATCTATTACTCTTAGATAGTGAGCTTGAGGAGGCTGAATGGAAGGTGTTCTAGCTGAAGCTCTGCCAGTATTGCAAGCCATAATGCCGGGTTTCGTTGTCACATTTATCTTTTATTGGTTATCTGATGCGCCGAAGCCCAGTCAGTTTGAGCGGGTAATCCAAGCCTTAATGTCGACAGTAGTAATTCAGGTTGTCGTCAAGGTGATTCATTGGTTGGCGATTTTAGCAGGAAAATTTCACACCTTGGGGCAATGGACTGACGGTGTTGCGACGGGATGGAGTGTCACGATCGCGGTTGTCTCTGGGCTTCTGCTTGCCAAGTGGGCCAACAACGACGCTATTTACGCGATATGCAGAAACCTTCGATTAACATCCCGATCAGCTGATGGGGAATGGCGTTTCGCACATCGTACACAAAAAGACAGAGGCGTTGCGCTGCAGCTGAAGGATGGAAGGAGGCTCGCGGGATATCCTAGAGCTTGGCCGACTGACCCCACAACGGGTCACTACTTGATTATCCAACCCACTTGGATTGTCAATGGCAGCTACGAACCAGCTGATAGAATTACCTCTATACTGATTGCCGTAGCAGATGTAGCTTGGATTGAGTTCCTAGATAAGCCGGAGGAAGAAAATGAGTCGTGATAGAGAAAGCATCGATGAGGTGATCAGGAAAAGTATCAATGAGGGCTTAAACGTTAATCCGCTTATGCCGAGAAACGTGTTACCCAAAACACCGCCCAAGGCTCCGCCAGCCCCGCCGGCTAGAGGTCCAGCCAAAGAAGGAGACTGAACGTGAGCTAAGACAACTAAAAGCCGAAAAAAGGCCTGTCGGCGAGCCAACCTTCAATATCATCAATGGTGTAGTGGTCTAATGAAGCCGGACACCCATTTAGGCGAGAATGCTCGCCAGATAGAGGTGTCTGATGACCAAACAACGCCGTACTTTTTCCGCTGAATTCAAACACGAGGCCGCAGGCCTCGTGCTCGATCAAGGCTATAGCCATATCGAAGCCTGTCGCTCGCTCGGAGTGGTCGAGTCCGCGCTGCGTCGCTGGGTCAACCAGCTTTAGCTGGAGCGCGATGGCGTCACGCCGCAGAGCAAAGCCCTGACGCCGGAGCAGCAGAAAATCCAAGGACTGGAAGCCCGGATCGCTCGCCTTGAGCGGAGAAATTCATTTTAAAAAGGCTACCGCGCACGAGCGCATGCGCTGATTGATCAGCTTAGTGTCCGTGAATCGGTTGAGTTGCTGTGCGAAGCCTTTGAAGTACCGCGCTCATGCTACTACGAGCATCGCCGCAGACGCCGGACTCCAAACGTTGAGCGGGTTAGATTACGCAGTCGAGTCAACGAACTGTTCACGCAAAGTCGGAGCGCTGCCGGCAGTCGCAGCATCGTTTTGATGATGCAAGAAGATGGCGAGCAGATCGGCCGATTCAAGGTACGCGGCCTGATGCGGGAGCTGGGATTGATCAGCAAGCAACCGGGCTCGCATGCTTATAAAAAAGCGACAGTTGAGCGGCCAGACATTCCGAACATTTTGAATCGAGAGTTCGATGTTCCAGCGCCTAATCACGTCTGGTGCGGCAATATCACCTACATCTGGGCGCAAGGAAAATGGAATTGCCTGGCAGTCGTCATGGATCTCTTCGCGCGCCGAGTGGTGGGCTGGGCATTGTCGAGCAAACCGAATACGGATCTGGTGATCAAGGCGCTGGATATGGCCTATGAACGTAAGCGGATGGCGAATACAGCTACTGAACTCCAGCATTAAGGGCGATGGTGTCCGCGTATTTTTAAGCGGACGCGATCACCCTTATCGCCAGGATATCCATGCGCCAACGAAGCTATTACCCCAAGCCATTCAAAGCCCAAGTCGTCCAGGAATGCCTGCAACCCGGAGCCACAATTTCCAGCGTAGCCATCCATCACGGCATCAACGCCAACGTGATCCGCAAGTGGCTACCAACTTACCGGGATCAATCGCCTGCAACCTTGCCGGCTTTCGTTCCGGTAAAAACGGTACCAAGGCGAGCATCAGAAGAGATGGTGATCATCTCGCTGCCTCTAGGCGATAAATCCATCACAGTTAAATGGCCAGCCGCAGATCCAGATGGTTGTGCGCGCTTTATTAGTGGCTTGTCCCGATGATTCGCGTTGATGCCATCTGGCTCGCCACCGAACCCATGGACATGCGTGCCGGCACTGAGACTGCATTGGCTAAAGTGGTCGCGGTGTTCGGTGCGGCGAAGCCGCACTGCGCTTACCTCTTTGCCAACCGTCGAGCCAACCGGATGAAAGTCTTGGTGCACGACGGCGTCGGTATCTGGCTGGCGGCACGGCGCTTGAACCAAGGTAAGTTTCATTGGCCAGGCGTCCATCGTGGAACGGAGGTCGAACTCGACCCCGAACAACTCCAGGCGCTGGTACTTGGATTACCCTGGCAACGAGTCGGTGCGGGCGGCGCAATCATATTGCTTTAAATGCTGCCTTTTAGCTGAAGCAGTCGGGCTGCTTTGGTAAAATCCACCCCCATGACTTCCTTGCCCGATCTCGACCAAATGACCCCCGAACAACTGCGCACACTGGCTGCGCAGTTGATGTCCAAGGTCGACACCCAGAGCCGAAAGATCCATCGTGATGAAACGATTATCGAGCAGCTCACTCACGAGATCGCCATCCTTAAACGGCACAAGTTCGCCAAGCGCAGCGAGCAGATCAGCCCGGCGCAGGGCAGCCTGCTCGATGACCTACTCAATACCGACCTCGAAGCCATCGAGGCGGAGTTAAAAGCCCTTCATCCCGCACCTGCGCAGGAAGAGCCACGCAAGCAACCCAAGCGTGCGCCGTTGCCACCGCAGTTCCCCCGCACTGTGGTCCATCACGAGCCGGACAACACTCAGTGCGCGTGCGGCTGCCAGCTTCAGCGCATCGGCGAAGATCTCAGCGAGAAGCTGGACTACACGCCGGGCGTGTTCACCGTCGAACAGCATGTGCGTGGGAAATGGGCCTGCCGGCAGTGCGAAACATTGATCCAGGCCCCGGTGCCGCCCCAGGTGATCGACAAGGGCATCCCCACTGCCGGCCTGCTGGCGCATGTGATGGTGGCGAAGTTCGCCGACCTCCTGCCGCTGTATCGACAGGAAAAGATCTTCGGCCGTGCCGGCATGGCCATCCCGCGCTCGACACTGGCGCAGTGGGTGGGTCAAACCGGCGTGCAGCTTCAGCCGCTGGTCGATGCGCTGCGCGAAGTGGTGCTGGCCCAGCACGTGGTTCACGCCGATGAAACGCCGGTACAAATGCTGGCGCCCGGCGAGAAGAAAACCCACCGCGCTTACGTCTGGGCCTATAGCACGACGCAGTTCTCAGCCCTCAAGGCCGTGGTTTACGACTTCAGCCCCAGCCGTGCCGGCGAGCATGCGCGTAACTTCCTGGGCACCTGGAACGGCAAGCTGGTCTGTGATGACTTTGCCGGCTACAAGGCCAGCTTCGAACTGGGCATCACCGAAATCGGCTGCATGGCGCATGCGCGCCGTAAGTTCTTCGACCTGCATGTAGCCAATAAAAGCCAGTTGGCGGAGCAGGCACTTCACTCGATTGGCGGGCTTTACGAAGTCGAGCGACACGCCAAGGACATGAGCGACGAAGACCGTTGGCGATTACGCCAGGAAGCAGCCGTGCCCATCGCTGAAAAACTGCATGAGTGGATGCGGGCCCAACGCGAGCGTGTGCCCGAAGGCTCGGCTACGGCAAAGGCCTTGGATTACAGCGTTAAACGCTGGGTAGCGCTGACGCGCTACCTGGAAGATGGTGCTGTGCCCATCGACAACAACCAGATCGAGAACTTGATCCGGCCATGGGCGCTTGGGCGGTCGAACTGGTTGTTTGCGGGATCGCTGCGCAGCGGCAAGCGGGCGGCAGCGATCGCGAGCCTGATCCAGTCGGCGCGCTTAAACGGGCATGACCCGTATGCTTATCTCAAGGATGTGCTGACGAGGTTGCCGACGCAGCGAGCTAGCGAAATCGCCCAGCTGCTGCCGCATCAATGGATACCTGCATAGCTTGAAAAGGGGAGTTTTTCGTGGACGATATATCGATAATCCAAGCACTTATTTCAGAAGATCCCATCCGCTGGCGACTACTGAAAATGGTGCGCTCCCTCAATTTGCCAGACTGCTGGATAGGAGCAGGTTTCGTTCGAAACGCGGTTTGGGACTATTTACACGGGCGCAGTCCGTCTCCTGTATCAACAGACGTCGACGTCATTTGGTTTGATCATAGACGTTGCTCTCCAGAGGAAGATAAAGCCTTGGAGACTCTCCTCAGAGGGCTAGACCCGACCGCAATGTGGTCGGTAAAAAACCAAGCCAGAATGCATGTTCAGAATGGGGATGAACCATACCTTTCAACGACCGACGCAATGCGCTACTGGCCGGAAACCGCAACGGCGGTAGCCGTCAGACTAGGAGAGTCAGGTTCATGCGAGGTCGCAGCGCCATTGGGCCTCGATGATCTGTTTGGGTTGGTTATCAGGCCAGCAGGGAAGTTTGCCACGGAGAAAAAAAAGATCTATCAAGAACGGTTCAAGTCCAAAAACTGGATAGATATCTGGCCACTTCTCACGCTTGCTTCAGCACCTTTACCTTCAATCCCTTGCGTCAAGGCGACTTAACCGGACGCTTACCTATGAACAACGCGGTAAGCCTCAGGGCCTAATGTTTCACTCGGATCAGGGCTCGCAATACGGCAGCCGCCAATTCCGCCAACGGCTCTGGCGATACCGCATGCGCCAAAGCATGAGCCGTCGTGGAAACTACTGGGATAATGCTCCGATGGAGCGTGTGTTCCGGAGTTTGAAAACTGAGTGGATACCGACCGTGGGTTACACGACAGCTCAACAGGCACAGCAAGACATCAGTCATTATCTGATGCGTCGCTACAACTGGATTCGTCCGCACCAGTTCAATAACGGGCTGACACCAGCTCAGTCCGAAAAAAGACTTAACGTCGTGTCCAGGATCAGTTGACCACTACACATAGACTTCTGGAAACTGGTCTCTGGTGCCGGAGATAGGAATCGAACCTACGACCTTCGCGTTACGAGTGCGCTGCTCTACCGACTGAGCTACACCGGCTGATAGGAGTGAAGCTAGCATCGTCTGCAAACCCCCACAAGCTGAGATGCGGGTTAAACAACGATAGAGTAATGAACCACGTCGTTTTTTGACAAAAAATGTCACACCACACAACGGGAACTAGGCTTTCAAAGCGCGTGACCCATAGATTTTCAATGTCTAAAGCGCCCTGCAGATGTGGCACGCCGCTTGCTAAATCGAATGTACGCGCTTTCATCGGTGCTGAAAAATCACATAGAGAAGGGCTCGATATGAACAATTCGCAAAAAGGTTTCACCCTTATAGAGCTGATGATCGTCGTAGCGATTATCGGCATTTTGGCCGCGGTAGCTATCCCGCAATACCAGAACTACGTTGCTCGTGCTAACGGTGCTAGCGCAGTCTCTACCCTTGATGCCGCTAAAACTCAAGTAGCTATGAACATGCAGGAAGGAGTAACGGCGCTCTGCACTAACGTTAGCTTGCCCTCCACCGCCACATGTGATGGTACCAGTGGCAAATTGGTCAGCGCTTCTATTGGCAGTGGTGGTTCAGCTACAACCGCGACATTAACGCCTACTAACGCTACCACTGGCGTGACGTGGGCATGTACTGTAAGTAACGCGAAATCTGCAACAACCATCTGTACCGCAGCGGCAACCCCAGCCACTGGTGGATAAGCGAAACGCACCCAGCCCCAAGGCGCTTTAATGTACACAGGCCTTTGGGGCTGCTTCAGGTGGGGTTACTTCGCAGGACCACAAAAGAACGCCGCCACTTGCTGTCGGCGTCAGTTTTACTGTTATATTGGTAGCGCCTGAAACCCCTGTATTTTGCAGCTCACCGCTACCACTATTACACTCAACACTTGGCGCGCGAGGGCTCAAACACAGCTCTCCTCCTGCCTGCCAATTCTCAGCGACCACTAATTTAGGAGCCTCAAGCTCTGCCAGAAGCCTACCTGCTTTTACTTTCAGCATGTAATTAGTGAGGATTGGCAATGTTAGAGCGGCTAGCACCCCTACAATCGTAACCACGATCATCATTTCAATCAGTGTGAAGCCACGAGATTCTTTTGGTCCGCTCCACTGTGCTGACGCGTCCGAATTGACAGCCTCACTTCTCATCAGTCGCAACGGGTCAATATTTCTCAAATTATTTCTCCCACATGCGGCAAAAGCAAAAAAAGCTAGATACCTTTGAAGCGTACCACCCGTTCGATAGACTGAAACTGGGTCTAGTTGAAACGGGGCGTCAGGCCATGAGCGTACAGCTTTTTATCCTGCCGGAACACTAGCTTTCATTGGCACAGATGCCCATCTACGCTATAACCACCCCAAGCTTGCATTAGGTATAGAGATGAACGACATCACCCTTAGCGGCTTGGCCAGACAGCTGGTGCAAGCTGAGGTAGTCACAGATAAGGCCGCGCAGCAGGCAGTTCTGCAATCGCAGAAGGCTCGAATCCCTTTCGTACATTTTTTGGTACAGAACAACCTAGCTGGGAGCCGTGTGATCGCAGAGGTTGCCTCTGAGCAGTTTGGGGTAGCAGTGCTGGATTTGAATGCTGTAGATCTCGAGTCCCAACCAAAAGCGCTGGTCAGCGAAAAGCTCATTAGGCAACACCATGCTCTACCTCTTTGGCGCCGTGGCAATAAGCTCTTCGTCGGCCTATCGGACCCAACCAACCATCAAGCTGTAACCGATATTCAGTTCAGTACAGGCCTGACGGCTGAGGCAATTCTTGTTGAAGACGACAAGCTCACTATTGCTATTGAAAAATATTTCGACAGCGCTAGCACCGGCCTTGAGGACCTTGGCGACGTCGACTTGGATGGCGTGGATGTCGAAACGGTTGATGACAGATCGGATACCCCAGCGACCCAAGACGCCGACGACGCACCTGTCGTACGGTTCGTCAACAAAATGCTACTCGACGCAATACGAGGCGGATCGTCCGACCTTCATTTCGAGCCATACGAAAAAATTTATCGAGTCCGCTTCCGCACTGACGGAATGCTGAAAGAAATAGCCCGCCCCCCTATCAACCTAGCCAGCCGCATCGCTGCCCGCTTGAAAGTCATGGCAAGCCTGGACATTTCCGAACGTCGAAAGCCCCAAGACGGGCGGATCAAGATGCGCATATCCAAGAGCAAGTCGATCGACTTCCGTGTGAACACTCTCCCTACGCTGTGGGGCGAAAAGGTGGTCATGCGTATCTTGGACCCGTCCAGTGCGCAGATGGGCATTGACGCGCTTGGTTATGAGCCGGAACAAAAAGACCTCTACGTCCAAGCTCTCAAACAGCCACAAGGCATGATTCTCGTAACGGGACCCACAGGCTCCGGCAAAACGGTTTCGTTGTACACCGGGCTGAATATTCTCAACACCATTGATATCAACATTTCGACGGCAGAGGATCCCGTTGAAATCAACATGGAAGGGATCAACCAAGTCAACGTCAACAATCGCCAAGGGTTGGATTTTGCGCAGGCGTTGCGATCATTCCTGCGTCAGGACCCAGATGTGATCATGGTCGGCGAGATCCGAGATCTTGAAACCGCCGAAATTGCAATCAAGGCAGCCCAAACAGGTCACTTGGTCCTGTCTACACTTCACACCAACAGCGCTGCGGAAACGCTGACACGCTTGCAAAACATGGGTGTTGCCAGCTTCAACATCGCGACCTCTGTCAGCTTGATCATTGCTCAACGATTGGCGCGAAAATTGTGTGTCCAGTGTAAGCGAGAGGTCGAGATTCCTCGGGATGCACTGATCGAAGAAGGCTTTCCCGTGGAGTCCATTGGTACGTTCAAGATATTCGAACCGGTAGGCTGTGAGCACTGCAACGGCGGTTACAAAGGCCGCCAGGGGATCTACGAAGTGGTCCGCAACACCAAAGCCTTGCAGCAGCTGATCATGGAGTCGGGTAACTCCATAGACATTTCAGCGCAGATGCGTCGAGACGGGTTCCCTGACTTGCGCACCTCCGGGCTACGCAAGGTCATGCAGGGTGTAACGAGCCTCGCTGAAATCAACCGCGTCACCAAGGATTAAGTAATGGCTGCGAAGGAGCAAAAATCCAGCACCTACGTATGGGAGGGAACCGATCGTAGGGGGACCAAGGTCAAGGGCGAGATGAGCGGCCACAGCATCCCCTTGATCAAGGCGCAGCTGCGCAAGCAGGGTATAAACCCTGGCAAGATCCGCAAACGGTCCACCCCACTGTGGAGAAAAGGCAAGAAGATCAAGCCTAAAGATATTGCATTGTTCACTCGCCAAATGGCGACGATGATGCGTGCAGGCGTGCCACTGTTGCAGTCCTTCGACATCATTGCAGAGGGCGTGGACAACCCGAACATGGCCAAACTGGTTGATGAAATCAAACAGGAAGTAGCTGCTGGTAATAGCTTTGCGGCCTCCCTGCAGAAGAAGCCCGAATATTTCGACGAGCTCTATTGCAGTCTCGTGAACGCAGGTGAGCAGGCCGGTGCGCTTGAGACCTTGCTTGACCGGGTTGCCACTTACAAAGAGAAAACCGAGGCACTCAAGGCGAAGATCAAGAAAGCCATGACGTATCCAATAGCGGTGCTTCTAGTCGCTATCGTGGTGTCCGGTATTTTGCTGATCAAGGTGGTTCCGCAGTTCAAAGAGGTGTTTTCCAGCTTCGGTGCGGAGCTTCCAGCGTTCACACTCATGGTGATAGGGCTGTCCAATGCCGTTCAGGAGTGGTGGTTCATCATTCTTGCAGTAGCTATCGCGGCCGGCTTTGCCTTGAAACGGCTGCACAAGACCAGTCAGAAGTTTCGAAATTCGGTCGATCGGTTCACGCTCAAGATTCCTATCGTGGGCCAGATCATTTACAAATCGTCGGTCGCGCGATATGCGCGCACTCTGTCCACAACATTCGCGGCGGGTGTTCCGCTTGTGGAAGCTCTGGATTCGGTGTCGGGCGCAACCGGCAACATTGTTTTCAAGAATGCGGTTAATTCGATCAAAGCAGATGTGTCCACAGGCTCGCCTCTGAATCAGTCGATGCGCACTACCGCTGTCTTCCCCACCCTCGCCATCCAAATGACCGCCATCGGCGAAGAGTCCGGCGCTCTGGACGACATGCTGGACCGCGTGGCAACTATCTACGAAGCTGAAGTCGACAACATGGTCGACAGCCTCACCAGCCTGATGGAACCCATGATCATGGCGGTTCTTGGTGTAGTGGTAGGCGGCTTGGTTATCGCGATGTACCTCCCCATCTTCCAACTCGGCAACGTAGTCTAAGAAATGCCATTAATCGACCCATCAGCCTTCCCCACGTTGGCCCTAGCCGCCTGCGCCCTCCTCCTCGGCCTCATCATCGGCAGCTTCCTCAACGTCCTCATCCATCGCCTGCCCATCATGCTCGACCGCGACTGGACCACGCAGTCCCGGGAAATGCTCAGCCTGCCGCCGGAGCCCGCGGGCGCCACCTATAACCTGCTGCTCCCGCACTCCGAGTGCCCGCACTGCGCGCACAAGATTCGCGCCTGGGAGAACATTCCGGTGGTGAGCTACCTGATGCTGTGCGGCAAGTGCTCCAGCTGTCGGGCGAAGATCAGTCTGCGTTATCCGCTGGTCGAGTTGGCCACGGGCATTCTCAGTGCGTTCGTGGTGTATCACTTCGGCCTGGGCTGGGAGGCGGCGGCGTTTCTGGTGCTGACCTGGGGGCTGCTGGCGATGAGTCTGATTGATGCCGATCACCAGTTGCTGCCGGATGTGCTGGTGCTACCGCTGTTGTGGCTGGGGTTGATCGTCAATGGGCAGGGGTTGTTCACGAACCTGTATGACGCGCTGTGGGGCGCGGTGGCCGGTTATCTCAGCTTATGGCTGGTGTATTGGGCGTTCAAGTTGATCACCGGCAAGGAAGGCATGGGCTATGGCGATTTCAAGTTGCTGGCCATGCTGGGGGCCTGGGGTGGCTGGCAGATTCTGCCGCTGACCATTCTGCTGTCGTCGCTGGTGGGGGCGGTGCTGGGGGTGATCATGCTGCGGATGCGCAACGCGCAAACCAGTACGCCGATCCCGTTCGGGCCTTATCTGGCCATTGCGGGGTGGATTGCATTGCTGTGGGGTGATCAAATAACCACTTCATACATGCAGTTTGCCGGGTTCCGATGACAACAGCTGTGGATAAACCGTGGGTGCTGGGTCTGACCGGTGGCATTGCCAGCGGCAAGAGCGCGGCGGCGCAGCGCTTTGCCGAGTTGGGCGTGCACGTGGTGGACGCCGACCAGGCCTCGCGCTGGGTGGTGAAGCCGGGGCGTCCGGCGTTGGCGGCGCTGGTCGAGCGCTATGGCGCGGCGCTGTTGCAGGCCGATGGCAGCCTGGATCGCGGAGCGCTGCGCAAGGTGATCTTCGAGGATGCGCAGGAGCGGCGCTGGGTCGAAGCGTTGTTGCACCCGCTGATCGCCGAGGAAATTGCGCAATCGCTGGCATCGGCGACGTCGCCCTACGCGGTGTTCGTGTCACCCTTGATGGTCGAGTCCGGCCAACACCGCATCACTCAGCGCCTGCTGGTGGTGGATGCGCCCGAGGCGGTGCGGGTCGCGCGGACACTCCTGCGCGACCACACCACGCCGGAGCAGGTCCAGGCGATTCTGAAAGCCCAGACCAGCCGCGAGCAGCGGCTGGCGCTGGCGGACGATGTGCTGGTCAACGATCGTGATCTGGCCTGGCTGCACTCGGAAGTCGAGCGGCTGCATACTTTTTACCTGACTTTGCGTGGAGGCCGAGAATGAGCCAACCCTTGACCGTTGATTGCCCGACTTGCGGGGCGCCGGTGGAATGGACGGCAGCGAATGTGAACAGGCCGTTCTGTTCCGATCGTTGCAAACTGATCGACCTGGGCGCCTGGGCGGCCGAGGAACACAAGATTCCGGTCAGCCCGGATGCCGAGGACGAGCTGTTCAGCGAGGACCTGCCACCGCGCGGTCATTGAAGCAGCGTTGCATTGCGCGATTGTGATGCAGTCTTCGGGATGCAACAATTGCGCAATTGTGAATGACTATCAAAAACCCCCTTGCGTACTGCTGGTCGAAGACGACGCCGAGCTTCGCGAACAGCTGTGCCTGCACCTGCAACGTCGCGGTCTGGTGGTCCAGGTGTGCGAACGCGGCGACGCAGCCTTGCTGCTGGCGCAGCGTGAACCGTTCGACCTGATTCTGCTGGACATCATGCTGCCCGGCCTCGACGGGCTGAAGGTCTTGAGCCAATTGCGCCAGGCTCAGGGTACGCCGGTCATGCTGATGTCGGCCCTGGGCGCCGAGCAGGATCGCATCAGCGGTTTCACCCAGGGCGCGGACGATTACCTGCCCAAGCCTTTCAGCCTGGCCGAGCTGGATGCGCGTATCGACGCGCTGCTGCGCCGAGTGGCCCTGGACCGCCGCGCCACGCCGACCCGCGCTGAAACCGATATGGCCGGGTTGATCCGTGACGGCCATGCTCAGGACATCCACTACCACCAACGCCCGGCTGGATTCACCAGCTCCGAGTACCGGCTGCTGTGCACCCTGCTCGACCATGCTGGTGAGGCCTTGAGCAAGGCGTTCCTCTATCAACAGGTGCTGCACCGCAGCTACACACGGCTGGACCGCGGCTTGGATGTGCATGTGTGCAACATACGGCGCAAGCTGGGCCAGATCGGTGCCGACCATGTGCAGATCCAGGCAGTACGCGGCCAGGGTTACGTACTGGTGGTCGCAGGGTGATGCGTCGGCGTCATTCGCTGCTGTGGAAGCTGGCTTTGCTGCAGACGGGTTTCTGTCTGCTGCTGGTGTGGCTGGTGTGGTTCTGGGGCCTGCACGTGGAGCGGCGCAGTTATTTTCTAGACCCTGCCACCCGACAGGGTCTGGCGGCCCATGCCGAGCAGGCCGAACAGCGCTGGCTGAACGAAGGCGCAGATGGGGTGGAGCGATGGCGCGAACGGTTCATGGCCGATCAGCGAACCTGGGCAGCGGTGATCGGTCCGCAACTGCAAAGCCTGGGCACCAGCGCCTTGAGCCACGATGAATCCAGCCACCTGACCTTCATGCGTAAGCTCGACTGGCCCATGAGCCGACGCCTGGACGACGAACTGCCGTATGTCAGCATCGCCTTTCCTCGGCATCCCGAACAAGGTCGCTTGGTACTGCAACTGCCGGAACGGCTGCTACCGGAGGGGCTCACGCCCTGGACCCACATCGTCACTCACGGCCTGATGCCGGCTGCGCTGGCGCTGCTGTTGGGGCTGTTGCTTTATCGGCATCTGGTGGTGCCGCTCAATGAACTGCGCGAACGCGCCAACGCGCTGCGTGCCGACGACCTCGAGCCGGTCGCCAGCAGTGCGGTCGCGCAACGGCGAGACGAACTGGGCGAACTGGCCCAGGCTTACGAGCACATGGCCCAGCGTGTGCGGCAGAGCCTGCAACAGCAACGTCAATTGTTACGCACGTTGTCCCACGAGATGCGTACTCCGCTGACCCGTCTGCGTGTGGCCAGCGACAGCCGCCTGCCGGACGGGCAATTGCAGGCGCGCGTGTCGCGCGAAGTCGACGAGATGCAGCGACTGGTCGAGGACGCGCTGGATCTGGCCTGGCTCGATACCGAACGGCCCGACCTGCCCCGTGAAGAGGTGCGGGTACGTTCGGTATGGGAAGCGCTGGTGCAAGACGTACAGTTCGAGAACCACTGGCCGGCCCATCGCTTGCGCTGCGAGGTGCCGGACGACTGCGTAGTGCAGGCGCACCTGAACAGCCTCGCTCAGGCGTTGGAGAATCTGCTGCGCAATGCGGTCCGGCACTCGCCAGCGCAAGGCTGGGTGACACTTCGTGGCCACCGTGATGGCCTCTTCTGGCATCTGTGCGTAGAGGACCAAGGACCCGGCGTCGACGTCGCCGACCTGGAGCGGATCTTCGAGCCGTTTTTGCGCCTGGATGGCACGCCGGGCAAGGGCTTCGGTTTGGGCTTGAGCATTGCTCGCCGCGCCATCGAGTTGCAGGGCGGCCAGCTGTGGGCCAGCCGCGGGGATCACGGTCTGCGCATGAACCTGCGTCTGTTGGCCCATGACTCGTCTAGCCAGACGCCAAGTGTTTAGAAAGTTAATGCGCTTTACTATCATTTAGCAATTATTATCATCTTCGATCTTCCGGCCACCCTGGCCAGTTCATGGAGATCCAACGATGCGCCTGCGCCTGCCGCCCCTGCCCTATTTCGCCGTGCTTCTGGGCGCTTGCCATCTGCTCCCCGCGACCGCGTCGGCCGACAACACGACAGCCGAACCCGTGGAGCTGGAAGCGTCTTCGGTGGTGGCCACGGCCGAAGAAGAGATCAAGCAGGCTCCCGGTGTGTCGATCATCACGGCGGAAGACATTCGCAAGCGCCCACCGGCCAACGACCTGTCGCAGATCATCCGCACCATGCCGGGGGTCAACCTGACCGGCAACTCCAGCAGCGGCCAGCGCGGCAACAACCGGCAGATCGATATTCGCGGCATGGGGCCGGAAAACACCTTGATCTTGGTCGACGGCAGACCGGTGAACAGCCGCAATTCGGTGCGTTATGGCTGGCGCGGCGAGCGCGACAGCCGCGGTGACACCAACTGGGTGCCCGCGGACCAGGTGGAGCGCATCGAAGTCATTCGGGGGCCGGCCGCGGCCCGTTACGGCAATGGCGCGGCGGGCGGCGTGGTGAACATCATCACCAAGCAGCCGGGTACCCAGACCCACGGTTCGGCGACGGTCTACCAATCCTTTTCGCAACACAGCGCGGAAGGCGCCACCAAGCGGGTCAATTTCGGCCTGAACGGGCCACTGACCGATGCGCTGAGCTACCGCGTGTTCGGCAATGTCGCCAAGAGCGATGCCGACGATCAGGACATCAACAGCGGCCATGAGTCGCGGCGCACCGGCAACCAGGTCGGCACCTTGCCGGCCGGGCGCGAAGGCGTGCGCAACAAGGACATCAACGGGCTGCTGAGCTGGAAGCTCAGCCCCGAGCAGACTGTAGATCTGGAAGCGGGCTACAGCCGCCAGGGCAACATCTACACCGGTGATACCCAGAACACCAACAGCAACGCCACGGTGCGCAGCCTGGTGGGCCATGAAACCAACATTCTCTATCGCGAGAACTACGCCCTGACCCACCGCGGCGACTGGGATTTCGGCACCTCGCTGGCCTATCTGCAGTATGAAAAGACCCGCAATCGACGCGTGAAGGAAGGCCTGGCAGGTGGCACCGAGGGCATCTTTTCCAGCACTGATTTCACCACCAACGTGGTGCGCGACCTGACTGCCCACGGCGAGGTCAGCCTGCCGCTGCATTGGGGCGTCGATCAGATGCTGACCCTGGGCACGGAGTGGGTCGAGCAGAGCCTTGGCGACCCCAATTCCAACGTGCAGACCACCACGGCCGGTGGCGCCATACCGGGCCTGGCCAGCAGCAACCGCAGCGGCAGTTCGGAGGCGCGCATCGCTTCACTGTTCGTCGAGGACAACATCGAGCTGTTCCCCGGCACCAAGCTGACCCCCGGCTTGCGCCTGGACCATCACGACATCGTCGGCGACAACTGGAGTCCGTCGCTCAACCTGTCCCAGGTGCTGACCGACACTGTGACCGTGAAGGCCGGCATCGCCCGTGCCTACAAAGCGCCGAACCTCTACCAACTGAACCCCAACTACCTGCTGTATAGCAACGGTCAGGGTTGCTACGGCCAGACCACCAGTTGCTACCTGCAGGGCAATGCCGACCTGGAAGCCGAAACCAGCGTCAACAAGGAGCTGGGCGTGGAATATCGCAAAGACGGCGTGGTGGCCGGCCTGACCTACTTTCGCAACGATTACCGCAACAAGATCGAATCGGGCCTGACCCCGGTCGGCACCGCCATCGGTGGCAGCGGGACGACTGCCAACGCCAGCATCTTCCAGTGGGAGAACGTGCCCAAGGCCTTGGTCGAGGGATTGGAAGGCAACCTGACCTTGCCCGTGACGGATGATCTGAACTGGACCAACAACTTCACCTACATGCTGCGTTCGGTGAACAAGGAAACCGGCGATGTGCTTTCGGTGACGCCCAAGTACACCCTGAATTCGATGCTCGACTGGCAGGCCAGCGAAGCGCTGTCGCTGCAGGCCAATGTGGCCTGGTACGGCAAGCAGAAGCCCAAGAAATACGACTACCACGGTGCACGAGTGACCGGCACATCCAACAATCAGCTGTCGCCCTACGCGCTGGTCGGCGTCAGCGGCACCTATGCGCTGACTCGGCACCTGAGCCTGACGGCGGGCATCGACAACCTGCTCGACAAGCGCCTGTATCGCGAGGGCAATGCCCAGGGTGTGAACAACATCGAAGGCGCGGGCGCGGCCACCTACAACGAGTCGGGCCGCACGCTCTACACCAGCCTGACGGCGTCGTTCTGATGAAGCATACGATCATCAGCGGGCTGGCAATGGCCGCCCTGATTTCACACGGCGCCGCGCAAGCACGTCCGGACCCGCAGCAGCCCATGGTGGCCCCGGTGCTGGAACGGCCCGACACTGGCTATGGGTTCACCACCCGAACCCTGGACTCGGCGGACGGGCAGCGGCATTACCGGCTGTACATCGGCCGCCCGGACCAGCCCGCCCCGGCCGCTGGCTACCCGGTGGTGTACCTGCTCGATGGCAATGCTGCCGTGGGTGCGTTGGACCAGACACTGCTACGGCGCTTGAACGAAGGCGCGGACGCACCGCTGATCGTGGCCATCGGCTCGACCACGCCGCTGCGTATCGACCGCCCGGCGCGAACTTTCGATTACACGCCGCGAGTGACCGGCGACACGCAGATCGATGCACCCTCCGGGCTGCCCAGCGGCGGCGCCGATCAGTTTCTCGATCTGCTGGATCAGCGAATCAAACCGCTGGTGCAGCACGCCATGCCGGTGGATCTGACACGGCAAACGTTATGGGGGCATTCCTATGGCGGATTGCTGGTGCTGCATGCCCTGCTGACCCGGCCTGGGGCGTTTCAGCATTACGCTGCGGCCAGTCCTTCGCTGTGGTGGGGAAACGGTGCGGTGCTCGAGCCGTTGGACGGCTTGGCGGACCGAGTGGGCCAGAGCAAGGTGGGGTTGACGTTGATGCGAGGTGACACCGAGGCAGCCGGACCGGGTGGGCCGGCGCGCTCGACGCAGGCGCCGGGGGTGGCCATGGAGCGGTTGTTGAAAGGTGTTCGCGGCGTGCCCGGTTTGCGCGTCGATTACCACGTGTTTCCTGGGCTGGGGCATGGGCCGATGCTGCCTGCCTCGCTGCGATATGTATTGGAGAATGGCGTGTATCGCTGACGCGGCTTGCGCCGCTGCTGCAGGGAATTGGCGCTTTTCTGTAGCAGCGGCGCAAGCCGCGCCCGGTCGCACCGCGCCGGCGGGATCATGCCAATTCGAACAGCACCTCCTGCGCCCCTTCCCACAACGTCTTCACGCCCAGGGCTCGAAAATTTTCCTTGCCCTGCACGATGGTCAGGAAATGATTGCCGGCCAACTGCCCCATCTTGCTGGCGAAACAGCACGACCCGTAGGCCAGCAGGATTTCCGTTTCGCTGTACGGCCCCGGATAAAACAGCACGTCCCCTACCGACGGGTGACTGGTGTGGTTCTCGAAGCCTACCGGCGCATCGCCTCGCAGCAACTGAAATTCCCCCAACGGCACCCAGCACGCCTCACCGCTCCAGCGTACGTGGATGATTTTCTGCCGATAGGGCAGCAGCTTGAGAAACGCCTCCACCGTCTGCGGTGCGTCGGGGTGGGTTTCGGCCAAGAATTCATAGCCGCCGGAGGTGATCTTGATGCTGGGCATGGTGCAGCTCCTGGGAAAATCCCATCCTTACCCATTACCCGGCGATTTTGAAGCGTTGGCCATTATTCTTTTCGTCGCACAGGCGGGCTAAGCTAGGGCCATGGATGACTCCGACTACCTGCGTTTGCTCACCAGCCAGGCCGAGCAAGCCAATGCCTTTCTGTCCAATGCGCGCAAATGGGAGCGCGAGCGTTGGGTGTGCGAGCGCCTTTTGCAGGGGCTGAACATCACCTACCGCGACGACGAGTTCACCCCTGCAGGCCAGGAGCCGCCGGACGTGCTGTTTCGCGACGCCAGTTTCGAAGTGTTTTTCGTACTCGATGAGGGTCGCCGGCTCAACGATGAATGGCGCGAAGAGCTGCAACGTCGTCGCAGCGCCTTCTCCCTCAGCCAACTAGTGCGCCGTGAAGCGCGTCCCAAGCGCATTCGTGCGCCCGAGCTGCTGCAGCGGCTGGCGCCGACCCTGCGCAAGAAAGCCCACAACTATCGCGAACGTGGCCTGGACCTGGGCGAGCTGGACATCATTGCCTTCGCCAGCCTCAAACGCGAAACCCTGGACCTGAACAGCCATTTCCCGCCGCCTACCGAATTTCTCCGCCAGGGCTGGCGCTCGCTGTCGCTGGTCGGGCCCACCTTCGCACGGGTCTTGTTCGCCCATCCGGATGCGCCGGATTTTCTGCGCAACAACCTGGGCCGCAGCATCGTTTTCGATGTCGGCATCAGTTTGTGACAACCGCCATTTATCAGCCATGGCGTATCCGCAGCGGCGATGATACAAAGCGTCATCGTCCGCACCGACTGTCAGGAACCCTGTAGCCTTGCCAGCGTCTGAAACGTCTACCTGTTCATGGTTCCAAGCCCTGCCACGTGAACCGCGCCCTATGGGTCGGCGGTTGTCTGTGTGCTTGTCGACAGCAAGTCGAGCGTCCGCTCCTTGCCTCGATAACCGCCGTCGCAGGGCCCGCGGAACCGTCTGCCTGAAGGTGCGGAGCTATGAGCTGCCTTGCGCTCGCCCCCCTCGCAGACCCAACGAATTCCTTAACCTTATGAGAGCTTTCCATGACACATCGCATCGTTATCGTCGGCGGCGGCGCCGGCGGCCTGGAACTGGCCACCAGCCTGGGCAAGACCTTGGGCAAGCGCGGCACGGCCAGCATCACGCTGGTGGACGCCAACCTGACCCATATCTGGAAACCGCTGTTGCATGAAGTGGCAGCCGGTTCGCTGAACTCGTCCGAAGACGAGCTCAACTATGTTGCCCAGGCCAAGTGGAATCATTTCGAGTTCCAGCTGGGTCGCATGAGTGGCCTGGACCGGGCGGCCAAGCAGATCCAGCTGAGCGCTACCCTGGATCCGGAAACCGGTCTGGAGTTGGTGCCGGCGCGCAGCATTGGCTACGACACGTTGGTGATCGCCGTGGGCAGCACCACCAATGACTTCGGTACCCAGGGTGCAGCCGAGCATTGTCTGTTTCTGGACACGCGCAAGCAGGCCGAGCGCTTCCATCAGCAGTTGCTCAACCACTATCTGCGTGCGCACGCCGGACACGATGAAAGCCGCGCGCAGATCAGCGTGGCCATCGTCGGTGCCGGTGCCACAGGGGTCGAGCTGGCGGCCGAGCTGCACAATGCGGCCAAGGAACTGGCGGCCTATGGTCTGGGCCGCATTGCGCCCGAGAACATGCGCATCACCTTGATCGAAGCCGGTCCGCGGGTGTTGCCGGCGCTGCCGGAGCGTATCGGTCAACCGGTGCACCAGACTCTGGAAAAACTGGGCGTGACGGTGCTGACCAATGCCGCCGTGAGTGAAGTGACTGCCGAAAGCCTGCTGACCAGCAGTGGCCAGGTCATTCCTGCCAGCCTGAAGGTGTGGGCGGCGGGCATTCGGGCGCCGGGTTTCCTCAAGGACATCGATGGCCTGGAGACCAACCGCATCAATCAGCTGGTGGTGCGCCCGACCTTGCAGACCACTCACGACGACGACATCTTTGCGTTCGGCGACTGCGCGGCGTGCCCGCAGCCGGGTACCGATCGCAACGTGCCGCCGCGCGCTCAGGCCGCCCACCAGCAGGCTTCGTTGCTGGTCAAGTCGCTGAAGCTGCGTATCGAGGGCAAGGCCCTGCCGGAGTACACCTACAAGGACTATGGCTCGCTGATTTCGCTCTCGCACTTTTCGGCGGTGGGCAATCTGATGGGTAATCTGACGGGCAGCGTGATGCTGGAAGGCTGGCTGGCGCGCATGTTCTACGTGTCGCTGTACCGGATGCACCAGGCGGCGCTGTATGGTCTGTTCCGCACCGGCATGTTGATGCTGGGCAGCCGTATCGGACGCGGCACGGAGCCGCGATTGAAGCTGCATTGATGGAGGATCGGCCGCGTTACGTGTGACGTGACGCGGTGATGCCGGACGCAGCTTGCACCGCTGCTACAGGCGGGTGTATTGAATTGGGGGCAAAAAAAAAGGCGCCTATGACAGGCGCCTTTCTTCGAATATGGTCGGGGTAAGGGGATTCGAACTCCTGACATCCTGCTCCCAAAGCAGGCGCGCTACCGGACTGCGCTATACCCCGGTACAAAAAAGGCACCCCGGAAGGCGCCTTTTCTGCTGCCCACCGGTGTTAATCGGTGGGGCTTTTAAGATTCGACCCGGCGAACCGGAATCAAAAATGGTGGGTCGTGTGGGATTCGAACCTACGACCAATTGGT
>NZ_DJUS01000047.1:0-33668 GCF_002438365.1 Pseudomonas sp. UBA6276 | reverse complement strand
TTGCTCTACCGACTGAGCTATCACGGAACTATCAATTTCAGAACATCTACATCTACATCTGCTACAGCTTCAAGCCTGTATCACTACCGCCTTGAACTCTTCGACCTGTTCGCATCGCTGCGTTCATGTCTCTGAGGCGCGCTATTCTACAATCTTCAAAACCCCTGTCAACCCTTTAAATTGCTTTCAAGACACTGATTTGCAACTTTTTTTCAGAACCGGGTGAAGCGTTTGGTTCTGCGGGATGACCGACAGCGGGGCGCACTTTACAAGCCTTGAAACGAAAATGCAACGGGAAATCAATGAGGTGAGTCAGTGAGGGCCTCTTCGCGGGCAGAGCCCGCTCCCACAATAAGCTCGCGAAGAAGCCATTACTGCCCCAGATCACCTAGGCAAACACAATCTCATCATCCATTACCGACGCCTGCACCGAGGTCCCCGGCAGGAATTTGCCCGAGAGGATCAGCTGCGCCAGCGGGTTCTCGATCCAGCGCTGGATCGCGCGCTTCAGCGGCCGCGCGCCGTACACCGGGTCGTAGCCCACCGCGATCAGTTTATCCAGCGCCTCGTCGCTCAGCTCCAGACTCAGGTCGCGCTCGGCCAGACGGCTGCGCAAGCGGGCCAATTGGATCTGCGTGATCCCGGCAATCTGATCGCGCGCCAGCGGTTCGAAGATCACCACCTCGTCGATCCGGTTGACGAACTCCGGACGGAAATGGCTGGTCACCGCATCCATGACCGCTGCGCGTTGCGCCTCGCGGTCGCCGACCAGCTCCTGGATACGCGCCGACCCCAGGTTCGAAGTCATCACGATCACGGTGTTGCGGAAGTCGACGGTGCGGCCGTGACTGTCGGTCAAACGTCCATCCTCGAGCACTTGCAGGAGAACGTTGAACACGTCCGGGTGCGCCTTCTCCACTTCGTCCAAGAGCAACACCGAGTACGGCTTGCGACGGACCGCTTCAGTCAGATAGCCGCCTTCTTCATACCCCACGTACCCGGGTGGTGCGCCGATCAGGCGGGCCACCGAATGCTTCTCCATGAACTCCGACATGTCGATGCGCACCATCGCCTCCTCGGTGTCGAAGAGGAACTCGGCCAGCGCCTTACACAGCTCGGTCTTGCCCACGCCGGTGGGGCCGAGGAACATGAACGAGCCGCTCGGACGGTTCGGGTCGGACAGGCCGGCTCGCGAACGGCGTACCGCGTTCGACACGGCCACTACGGCCTCTTCCTGGCCGATCACGCGCTGATGCAACAGGCTTTCCATCTTCAGCAGCTTGTCGCGCTCGCCTTCGAGCATTTTCGACACCGGAATCCCGGTCCATTTGGACACCACTTCGGCGATTTCTTCCTCGGTGACCTTGCTGCGCAGCAACTGGTTGTCGCTTTTGCCATGTTGGTCGACCATCTGCAGGCTGCGCTCCAGATCGGGGATCACCCCGTACTGCAATTCGGCCATGCGGCTCAGGTCGCCACGCCGACGCGCGGTTTCCAACTCCTGACGGGACTGCTCGATCTTCTGCTGAATCTGCGCGGAGCCCTGCACTTCGGCTTTTTCCGACGTCCAGATCTCTTCCAGGTCGGCGTATTCGCGTTCCAGCCGGGCAATTTCTTCCGTCAGTTTTTCCAGACGCTTGATCGCAGCTTCGTCGTCTTCCTTCTTCAGGGCCTGGGACTCGACCTTGAGCTGGATCAGGCGACGCTCCAGGCGGTCCAGGACCTCGGGCTTGGAGTCGATTTCCATGCGGATGCGGCTGGCCGCTTCGTCGATCAGGTCGATGGCCTTATCCGGCAGCTGGCGATCGGTGATGTAGCGATGGCTCAGCTTGGCGGCCGCGATGATCGCGCCATCGGTAATTGCCACCTTGTGGTGAACCTCGTAGCGCTCCTTGAGGCCACGCAGGATGGCGATGGTGTCTTCCTCGCTCGGCTCATCGACCAGCACCTTCTGGAAGCGCCGCTCCAGCGCTGCGTCTTTCTCGATGTACTGGCGGTACTCGTTGAGCGTGGTGGCGCCTACGCAGTGCAGTTCGCCTCGGGCCAGCGCCGGCTTGAGCATGTTGCCAGCGTCCATGGAGCCCTCGCCTTTGCCGGCGCCGACCATGGTGTGCAGTTCGTCGATGAACAGAATGATCTGCCCTTCCTGCTTGGACAGTTCGTTGAGCAGCGACTTCAGGCGCTCCTCGAATTCACCGCGGAACTTGGCGCCGGCAATCAGCGCGCCCATGTCCAGGCTGAGCAGGCGTTTGCCACGCAAGCCATCGGGCACTTCGCCATTGATGATGCGCTGGGCCAGGCCCTCGGCGATGGCGGTCTTGCCCACGCCGGGTTCGCCGATCAGCACCGGGTTGTTCTTGGTGCGACGCTGCAGCACCTGGATGGTCCGACGGATCTCGTCGTCACGGCCGATCACCGGATCGAGCTTGCCCTCCTCGGCGCGCTTGGTCAGGTCGACGGTGTATTTTTCCAACGCCTTGCGCGACTCCTCGGCGTTGGGGTCGTTGACCGCCTCGCCGCCACGCAGGTTGCTGATGGCGTTTTCAAGAGCTTTCTTGCTGACGCCCTGCCCCAACAGCAGCTTGCCGAGCTTGCTGTTGTCGTCCATGGCGGCCAGCAAGACCAGCTCGCTGGAGATGAATTGATCACCCTTCTGCTGCGCCAGCCGGTCGGCCTGATTGAGCAGGCGTGCCAGATCCTGGGACATGTTGACGTCGCCAGTTGGGTTCTGGATTTTCGGCAATTGGTCGAGCTCTTTGCTCAACGCCTTGCGCAGGCTGTTGACGTCGAAACCGACCTGCATCAGCAGCGGACGAATCGAACCGCCCTGCTGGTCGAGTTGCGCCTGCATCAGGTGCGCGGGCTCGATGGCAGGATGGTCCATGCCAACGGCCAAGGATTGTGCGTCGGATAACGCGAGTTGAAGCTTGCTGGTCAAACGGTCTATACGCATGAGTCACCTTCCTGAAAGGGGCAGGCCGGAGCGATGGACACACCTGATGAAGAAAACCTGCCGGGGATGACAGTTAGATGGGGGGTAATGGGGAAGATTCAAGGATGCGGGATTGTAGGTCTGGGTGGGTTGTGTCAGTGCTGGCCCCTTCGCCGCCTATCGCACAAGCCCGCTCCCACACTGGGCTCGCTGAGGGGCCATTGGCTGCGAAGCTAGGGTTCCAGCCACACCAGTGAAGCGAAGCGTCCGGTGACCTGCGCGCGGCGATAGGAAAAGAAGCGCTCGTCTTCCACGGTGCACAATCCCCCGCCATACACCGCTGTCACTCCAACCGCCGCCAGGCGAATCCGCGCCAAGGCATAGATGTCGGCCAAAAACTTGCCAGGCGCAGCACCCGGCGCGAATGCATCGACCGCTTGGGGATGGATCGACATGAAGGCCTCACGTACCTCGGCCCCCACTTCGAAGCGCCGTGGACCGATGGCCGGACCGAGCCAGGCCATGACCTGCTCGGGCGGCTCGCGAAACGTCTGCACTGTCGCTTCGAGAACGCCGGCCGCCAGCCCGCGCCAACCGGCATGAGCGGCGGCGACCTGGGTCCCGGCGCGATTGCAGAACAGCGCAGGCAAGCAGTCGGCGGTCATCGATGTGCAGGCGATCCCCGGCGTAGCGGTCCAGCTCCCGTCGGCTTCCAGCACGCGGCTAGGGTCGGCTTCGACCACCCGCACCCCGTGTACCTGGTTCAGCCAGGCGGGCAGGATGCCGAAGTGAGCGGTCAGACGCAGGCGGTTCTGCACCACGCAATGAGGATCGTCGCCCACGTGTGCGCCCAGGTTCAGGCTGTCATACGGCGCCGGGCTGACGCCGCCTTCGCGGGTGGTCACGCAGGCCCTGACCGAAGCCGGGGCTGGCCAGTCGGGAAGCAACAGGCCCTGCGCGAAAGTGGTCACCCGATGAAGGCCTCGCGATCCTGCTTGAGCAGCGACAGCAGCCAGACGAAGTCGTCGGGCAATGGCGATTCCCAGCCCATGCGCTCACCGGTCGTCGGATGGTCGAGCTCCAGGAAACGGGCGTGCAGGGCCTGGCGCGGAAAGGTTTTCAGTGCATCGACCATCGTCGCGCTGGCCGCGGGCGGAATGCGGAAGCGGCCGCCGTAGGCCTGGTCGCCCACCAGGGGGAAGTTGATGTGCGACATGTGTACGCGAATCTGGTGGGTCCGGCCGGTTTCCAGCTTGACCCGCACGTGGGTGTGGGAGCGGAAGCGTTCGAGCACGCGGTAATGACTGACCGCCTGCTTGCCGCCTTCCATCACGGCCATGCGCTGGCGCTGCTGACCGTGCCGCCCGATCGGCGCGTTGATCTTGCCACCGGCGGTGACCACGCCGATGACGATGCATTCATAGATGCGGCTCACCGAACGGCTCTGCAGCTGGGACACCAACTGGGTCTGCGCCTGAATGGTCTTGGCCACCACCATCAGACCGGTGGTGTCCTTGTCCAGACGGTGGACGATGCCGGCACGCGGGACGTTGATGATGTCCGGCACATGGTGCAGCAGGGCATTGAGCAGGGTGCCGTCGGCGTGACCCGTGGCCGGGTGGACCACCAGGCCCGCCGGCTTGTTGATGACAAGGATCTGGTCGTCTTCGTAGACGATGTCCAGGTCGATGTCCTGAGCCACCCATTCACCCTGGGCTTCCTGCTCGGCATTGAGCTCGAGCAGGGCACCGCCATGCACGGTATCGCGCGGACGCAGAACGTCCCCGTCCACGGTCAGGCGGCCCTCTTTTATCCAGGCGGAAAGGCGCGAGCGCGAGTGCTCTGCGAATAGTTGGGCGGCGACTTGGTCGAGGCGTTGTCCGCCCAAATCGGACGGTACCTCTGCGCGAAGTTGTATGATCTCGGACATGCTCGGACTAGGCGGCGGCACAGCCTTTGGTTTCGGCTGCACGCTTGTGGTTAAATACGGCGTCTTTTGCCCCGGGGGTTCCACGGGGTGCTCATCATAACAGGACGGCCACGCCCGAGACAGCGGCCGTTTATAGGGACGCTAGCCGCCATGCAAGTGAAACACCTGCTGCTGATCGCCATCCTCGGACTCACCGCGGCCTGTTCTTCGACCAAAGAAGTGGTCGATGAAAACCTCAGCGAAGTCGAGCTGTACCAGCAGGCGCAGGCCGACCTGGACAACAACAGCTACACCAGTGCCACGGCCAAGCTCAAGGCACTGGAGTCGCGTTATCCGTTCGGCCGCTATGCCGACCAGGCACAGCTCGAGCTGATCTACGCCAACTACAAGAACTCCGAGCCCGAGGCGGCGAAGTCGGCTGCCGAGCGTTTCATCCGCCTGCATCCGCAGCACCCGAACGTCGACTACGCCTATTACCTCAAGGGCCTGACCTCGTTCGACCAGGACCGTGGCCTGGTGGCGCGTTTCCTGCCGCTGGACATGACCAAGCGTGACCCTGGCGCTGCCCGTGACTCCTACAACGAGTTCGCCCAGCTCACCAGCCGCTACCCCAACAGCCGCTACGCGCCCGATGCCAAGCAGCGCATGATCTACCTGCGCAACCTGCTGGCCTCCTACGAAATCCACGTGGCCGACTACTACCTGACCCGTCAGGCCTACGTCGCAGCCGCTAACCGTGGCCGCTACGTGGTGGAAAACTTCCAGGAAACGCCGTCCGTCGGCGACGGCCTGGCGGTGATGACCGAAGCCTACATGCGTCTGCACCTGGACGATCTGGCGGCCACCACCCTGGAAACGTTGAAGGCCAACTATCCGGACCACCCGAGCCTGGAAGACGGCAAGTTCGTGCCTCAGCAGGACGAAGCGGACAACCGCTCGTGGATCTCCAAGGCCACCCTGGGCTGGATCGGTTCCAACACCGACCCGCTGCCACCGGGCGAAACCCGCGCCAACCAAGATGTGCAACGCCAGTACCAGGAAGCGCGCGACGCCATTCCGAAGGAACTGCTGCCCCCTGAGGACGGCGGCACCGCCGACCAGCAGCAGCCGAACGCCGAAGAAGGCAAGAGCCGCTCGTGGTTCAGCTACGCTACCTTTGGTCTGTTCGACTGAAGCGCGGTCGTACTGAAAAAAGGGGCTCCGGCCCCTTTTTTATTGGAATAACCGCCTGTGGGAGCGGGTCTCTGCCCGCGAAGGGCTAACAGCGGTCTGCCTGATACACCGCAGGGCCCCGTTCGCGGGCAGAGACCCGCTCCCACCGGTGTTTTTCCCAGCCAATGACTGCTCACACCAGGGCTTGCCAAGGCCTACCCTCGCCCGCCGCTTGCTCCGCGTCGGGCTCGCTCCTACACTGCGCCATCTTCCCTGGCAAAGCTGACCTTCCCATGATTCGCCTGATTTTCTGGATCGCCATCGTCTTCGCCGCCATCTGGCTGTGGCGCAGGTTCAAGACTCCCGCCCGCGCGCCTCGCGAAGAGCACAAGCCGGCCTCGCTGACCATGGTTCGCTGCGCCCAGTGCGGCGTGCACCTGCCAGAGGACAGCGCGTTGCGTCGTGACAGCCACTGGTATTGCAGCCAGCCTCATTTGGAGCAAGGGCCCGGCAACGGTGCCCGCTGAAGCGCAGTTTCTCGGCGGCGCCCAGGCGCAGCGGATGCTGCGCCTGTACCACCTCTACCGCTTGACCATTGGCCTGTCCCTGGTCCTGCTGATTTCCAGCAACATGGACAACCGCCTGCTGGAAGTCGCCGATGGCGAACTGTTCCGCGCCGGCAGCTGGCTCTACCTCATTCTCAACATCCTGGTCGTGGTGCTGATGGGCAACCCGCGTCGGGTGCTGCCGGTATTCAGCCTGGCCACCGCCGACGTGATCATGCTCGCCGGCCTGTTCTACGCGGGTGGCGGCACGCCCAGCGGCATCGGCAACCTGATGATCGCCTCCGTGGCCATGGGCAACCTGTTGCTGCGCGGTCGCCTCGGCCTGTTGATCGCCGCACTCGCCACCATCGGCATCATCTACCTGACGTTCTACCTGAGCATCTCCCGACCGGCCGCCGCCAACGACTACCTGCAGGCGAGTACCCTGGGTGTGCTGTGCTTCGCTGTGTGGTTCGTGGTTCAGGGGCTGAGCCGACTGCTGAGCACCAGCGAGAACCTGGCCGAACAGCGCGCCAGTGATGTCACCAGCCTGGAGGCCTTGAATTCGCTGATCCTGCAGCGCATGCGCACGGGCATTCTGGTGCTGGACACCGAACTGCGCGTGCAACTGGCCAACCAGGGCGCCCTGGCCCTGTTCGGGCGCATGACGCTCAATGGCGAACTGATCGCCGATCACTCCCCCGACTTGATCGAGCGTCTGTTGCAGTGGCAGACCAACCCAGCCTTGCGGGTCAAAAGCTTGAAGCTGTCGCCTACCGGTCCGTCGATCCAGGCCAGCTTCATTGCCCTGCGCCGCGGTGGCGAGCAGCAGCAGACGCTGGTGTTCCTCGAAGACCTGTCGCAGATCGCGCAGCAGGCGCAACAGCTCAAGCTGGCTGCCCTGGGTCGCCTTACCGCCAGCATCGCCCACGAGATCCGTAATCCGCTGGGGGCCATCAGCCATGCAGGCCAGTTGCTGCAGGAGTCCGAAGACCTGCCGGCCGCCGATCGGCGCCTGACCCAGATCATTCAGGATCACTGCAAGCGCATGAACCTGATCATCGAAAACGTCTTGCAGCTGTCGCGTCGCCGCCCCAGCGCGCCGCACCCACTGGACCTCAAGGCCTGGCTGGAAAACTTCGTCAGCGAATTTCGCACTACCGCTCGTCCCGGCCAGCAATTGCACCTGTATGTCAGCGACGGCACCCTGGAAACCCGCATGGATGCCAACCAGTTGACCCAGGTGCTGAACAACCTGGTGGAAAACGGCCTGCGCTACAGCGCCCAACAACAGGGCCGCGCGCAGGTCTGGCTGAATCTGTTCGTGGAGCCGACCAACGGTTTGCCGATCCTCGAGGTGCTGGACGACGGCCCGGGCTTTGCCGCCGATCAGTTGCAGCACATGTTCGAGCCTTTCTTCACCACCGAAAGCAACGGCACCGGGCTGGGCCTGTATATTTCCCGCGAGCTGTGCGAAAGCAATCAGGCCCACCTAGACTACAGGGCACGTGAAAAAGGCGGGAGTTGCATGCGTATCACCTTCGCCCACCCGCGCAAACAGGGATGACTATGAGCGCCAGGCAAAAAATTCTGATCGTGGACGACGAGCCGGACATTCGTGAACTGCTGGAGATCACCCTTGGCCGCATGAAGCTGGAAACCCGCAGTGCGCGCGATGTCGCCGAAGCCCGCGAATGGCTGGGTCGCGAATCGTTCGACCTGTGCCTGACCGACATGCGCCTGCCCGACGGTACCGGTCTTGAGCTGGTGCAATTCATCCAGCAGCGCTACTCCCACCTGCCGGTGGCCATGATCACCGCGTTCGGCAGCCTGGATACGGCGATCAACGCACTCAAGGCCGGCGCCTTCGATTTCCTCACCAAACCGGTCGATCTACCGCGCCTGCGCGAGTTGGTCGGTGCCGCGCTGCGCATGCCAGCGCCCGCTGCTGCCGGCAAGGAACCGAGCATCGACCAACGCCTGCTCGGCGAGTCGCCTCCCATGCTCGGCCTGCGCAAGCAGATCGGCCGTCTGGCGCGCAGCCAGGCGCCGGTCTACATCAGTGGCGAGTCAGGCAGCGGCAAGGAACTGGTCGCCCGGCTGATTCACGAGCAAGGCCCGCGCGCCGATCGACCGTTCATTCCAGTGAACTGCGGGGCCATCCCGGCCGAACTGATGGAGAGCGAGTTCTTCGGCCATCGCAAGGGCAGTTTCACCGGCGCCACCGAAGACAAGCCGGGGCTGTTTCAGGCCGCCCACGGCGGCACGCTGTTTCTCGACGAGGTGGCCGACCTGCCACTGACCATGCAGGTGAAGTTGCTGCGCGCCATTCAGGAGAAGGCCGTGCGCGCAGTGGGCGGGCAGACCGAAAACGTGGTCGATGTGCGTATTCTCAGCGCGACCCATAAAGACCTGGCAGCCGAAGTGGCGGCCCAGCGTTTTCGTCAGGATCTGTACTATCGCCTCAACGTGATCGAGCTTCGCGTGCCTTGTCTGCGCGAGCGCCGTGAAGACATTCCGCTGCTGGCCAGCAGCGTGTTGGCGCGCCTGGCGCAAGGCAGCGGCCTGCCTGCCGCACAGTTGACGCCCGCCGCCCTGGAAACCCTCAAGGGCTACCGCTTTCCCGGCAATGTGCGGGAGCTGGAGAACATGCTGGAGCGGGCCTACACCCTGTGTGAGGACGACCGCATCGAAGCGAGCGACCTGCGCCTGAGTGAAACGGCGTCCAGCGTGGAGACCGGGGAGCCCAGCCTGGCCCAGATCGACAACCTGGAAGATTACCTGGAAAGCGTGGAGCGCAAGCTCATCCTGCAAGCCCTGGAAGAAACCCGCTGGAACCGCACGGCGGCGGCGCAGCGCCTGAACATGTCGTTCCGTTCGATGCGCTATCGCCTGAAGAAGCTCGGGCTGGATTGATTCCCTGCCACCGCGTGCACCGCCGACGCGGCTCGCGCCGCTGCTACAGGGTTTGTGGCGCTGTTATAGGTCGATTCGGTCCTGCGGTGCGTAAGGCGCTGGATCGATCACGGTGTCACGGCCCACCATCAAGTCCACCAGCAGACGACACGAAGCCGGCGCCAGCACCAGCCCGTTGCGGTAATGCCCGCAGTTCAGCCACAGACCCGGATGCCGCGGAAGCGGACCAATGAACGGCACCCCCTCCGGCGACCCCGGACGCAGCCCGGCCCACTGCCGCACCGGCGTGGCATCAGCCAAGGCTGGCAGCAGATCGACCGCCGAGGCCATCAGGCTGTCCAGCGCCTCCTGCGTTGGGGTCTTGTCGAAGCCCGCATGCTCCAGCGTGCTGCCAATCAAGATGTGCCCATCCCGGCGGGGAATCGCATAACGCCCCTTGGCCAGCACCATGCTCGGCAGAAAGTCGGCAGCGCACTTGTACAGAATCATCTGGCCCTTGACCGGCTCCACCGGCAAGCCGACACCCAAGGTCTGCAGCAACTCACCGCTCCACGCTCCCGCAGTCAGCACCACCTCATCGGCCAGCAGCTCGCCTTGTGCTGAATGCACACCGATCACACGCGGGCCATCCAGCACGAAACCCTGCACTTCACAGTGCTCACGCACGGTCACGTTGGGCATGGCGTTCAGCGCCGCTTTCAACGCCTTCACCAGCCGTGGATTGCGCACGTTGGCGACATCCGCCATGTAAATCGCCCGCTCGAACCCCGCCCCGAGCACCGGCACTGCGGCATAGGTAGAAAGGATATCCACAGCCGCCAGCGGCCGACGATTGCGCTCGGCCCAGGCCAACGCCTCGGCCTCATCCTCCAGGTCCAACCAGTACAAGCCGGTCGTGTGCACTTCAGGGTCGATGCCCGTCTCGGCAGCCAGACGCTGCCCCAGCTGTGGATAGAAATCCTGTGACCAATGCGCCAGGGCAGTGACTGCCGGGCTGTAGCGCCACGGATACAGCGGTGAAACGATACCGCCGCCCGCCCAGGACGACTCCTGGCCCACCGCGCTGCGATCGATCAAGGTGACGCGATCCACATGGGCGGCAAGGTTATAGGCTGTCAGCAGGCCAATGACACCGCCGCCGACAACCAGAACATGCTCAGACATCAAACGATTCCAAAGAAGGCTCAGCGGCCCCAGCAGGTGGCGGAAGTGGTGCCGGCGGCCATGCCGGTGTTGGTCCGCGCGCCGGTCTGGTTGATGACGAAACTGCCGCACTTGTCACCGACCATCATGGTGCCCGCCCTTGGCGCCGCCGTCAGGCTGAACGTGGTGGCGTCCTTTACCGTCACGATGTTGTACCAGGCATTACCCGCGACGTCTGCGACGTTGGCGTAGCTGCCGGTCCGAGTGAACCCCCTCTCGAAATTTTGTGCACCTTCGGCCAGTACCTGGCCGATCTCGACCCGATGGGTACGCTTCACGTACTCGGTGTAGCTGGGGTAGGCGATGGCGGCGAGGATGCCGACGATGGCGACTACGATCATCAATTCGATAAGGGTAAAGCCTTGTTGCCTGCGCATACGAACACTCATTGTCGTTGTTGCCACATGATACGGCGGTTGATGTTGCTGCCGGGATCGGTGACACCTCCGCTAGGCCCCTGCCCGCTATCACCGGTGTTCGGCGTCTGAATGCCCACCATATCGTTGCCGGCGGCATCCTGGTAGGTCACAAAGGATGCCGTATTGACCAGACCGCCGGAAATGATCAGGCCCGAAGTCGACTCCAACCCTCCGAAAATATTGAAGTTGGTGATCCGCTGACCAGACTCGGCATCCACTTCCATCAACTTGCTGGAACCCGCGCTGGAGCAGGGATCGGTCGTGTCCAGAATCGCCGTCGTGAAGTACACACGCCCATCGAGTAGCAGCGCGGGATACAACACTCGCTCGCCGGTGGCCGTGGTGCCATAAGTCAGCGGCATGTACCACCCCTTGCGCGTGTTGTAATCCACCGTGTTCTGGCTGGTATAGACTTTGTTGCCAGTGATGTTGGTGATGGTCTGGCGTTGTAATGAAGACTCAGTGTAGTTGGCGGTTGAACCGTTGGCGTCGACGATTGCATAGAAGGCCTGAGTGGCAGTCGTAGTCTTATCAGCTACTTCGTTGAGCTTCCCAGTACCGAAGAAAATGATCTGCCGGCCTTGGGTATAGCTGCCAATGGTAGGCTGTGCGGTAATCGGCTGACTTGCCCCGCCGGAAGCGGTAAACAATGGCGAACCGGAAAAGCCCACGGCACCGTTCGTAGTGCTGGTGAAATCGAACTTCCACATGCGGCCCTTGAGGTCGCCACCATAGGCATATTGCACGACTCCTTGGCTATTGACCTCCAGCGCCACGGAGGACAAACCGTTATCGGTTTCTCCCGGAACGACCACAGGCGTTTGAATCTCACTGATCAGCTGCCCGTTGGACACATCAACGACAAACAACGAAGCTCGCCCAGAAGTACTGCCATAACCATTGGAGATGAAGGCGGCCCATTTACCATTACTCAAACGGGCAACTTCAGGCTTGCCGTAGGCATAGCCAATGTTGCTGAAGTTTGCGGTGGTGTTCGAAATCTCCCAAAGCGCTCGGACCGCGTTGCTGCCAGCTTGAAACAACTGCAGCGCGTAGTAAGTCCGTCCGCCGGCGCCCACCCCACCCAAGGCAAGCGTCCGCCAAGAGGTGCCTATCTGCGCATCGGCAACCGTCAGCTGGCCATCGTTGAGAAACTTGTGGCCTGTACCATTGATGTAAGTGGGGTCGGCTACATAACGCAAATTGGACAGCGTACTGGAGGGCAGATAGGCGTATCGGCGCGTCCCATCGGTGTTGAGCACGCTTGTCATGCCATCGTTGCTGCCAACGACAAGGCTGGGGGACATGGTTGAAGCCTTGGTGTCCAGGTACTGGGTGTAGCTGAAATCACCTTTGGTATCCGTGGCCGAAATGGCGAATGGCGACGCATAGACCAACGGCGAGTTGATGATATCGCCGAGCAACACCGAGCGAACCTTCAAGCCTGTCTTGTTGGTCCCTTTAGTCCACTCCACCAGATCATTGTTGGAAACACCACTGGGCAGGCCCGTAGCGAGCGTAGCCTGCTGCGCAGGGGAAAAATTCCCCAGCGCCAGGGTAATCGGCAGAGCCGTGGTGGTATTGAAGGACTGGAACGTGGTGCTGCCAGCCGAAGTGACTTTGCTGTCGGTCGACCATAACACGGTGGAAGTAGGCGAGCCCGTGGCGTCCAGGCCGTAGGCACGAACCGTTCCGCGCCAGTCGGTTGGATCGTAAAACGTTTGGTAATACTGGCTGGACGCAGTCAGGTTCACCGAGTTGACGGTGGCTCCGCCACCGGAACCTGCCTTGGAGGCGATGTCGTTAAGCGCGGCGGTCAACGCGGTACTCAGCCCGGCAGCATCGGTTGCCTGGTAATACTTACCTTGGCCATAAAGCTCGGCGGCATCCCTGAGCATCTGGTTATTGGCCGCAAAACCTACCGTATAGGTAGACATGTTCTGCTTGGGAAAATCTGCCGCATCCCAACTTTTCCCAGCAGCATCAGTGCCGCCTGAGCGCATGTCGATGTCGTAGGCAAATTTCGCTATGTCGTCGAGATAAAGCGTATCGCCCTCGCCGTCGCCGTTGAGGTTGTCTCCATCATTGGCGCTATTGCCGTCCCAGTTCGGGAGGCGAGAGCCGCCCAGTGGATCATTATTAGGAAACGTACGATCGTAGGTCGGCAGACCATCGGTAATGACCACGCCATAGTTCTTCTGACAACGGTATTGGATCGGGCTCGTGTAGGTGCTTGGCGTACTGTTGTAATAAGGCGTTAGGCCCCTGAAGTAGCGCGTGATCTCGTAGTAGGTTTCTGCCAATGGCGTGTTGGCGATGGAGCCCAAGTCGTCAATCGCACTCTGCAGTGCTCTGTAGTTGGCAGGGCCTGCCGACGTGGTGGTGCTGATATCAGCGACGTTGCGCGATATGAAACCGCCGGGGCCAGAGTCGCCCGAGCGCGGCGGATTGAAAGTCGCCAAACCGATGCGCAACGTCCGATTGGCATCGACGATCGCAGAAGCTGCAGCGCGCGCCACGTTGATGCGATAGTCCTGTGGAATCGAGTTATCGGTATAGTTTTTAGTTGTTGTACCACTGGGCAACTGATCGATGAGGTACGAAATGTACCGGGCCGAATAGCGAGTGTTGCCGTTGCCTACCGGGTCGGGTAGGCGAAGGCAGTACTTGACTCCGTTGGGACGCAGAAAGCCGGAATAATTCAGGGAACAAGCCCCTTGTCGGAACGAGCTGTAGAACAGGTTCTCGTTATCCATGTCGACGTTGTAATACTGGTTGCAGGAGTTGCTGTACCCACAAATGTAAATCTGGGTACGTGTCACGGACTGATCGAACCCGGTGGCACGAATGAGGTTATCCATACTGCCGGAATCGTCCACCAGCAACATGACGTTAGGCGCAACCGATCCTGAACTCAGCAGAGGCGAGTCAGAGGGCGTGAATGCATATAATGGCGCGCTGACATACAGACCAGCCAGCAGGCCCAGCACGAGTTTGAACATGTCGTGCCTACTACTTCTGCTTGGCATAAATACTCTCCAACACGGTGCGCGAAGTCCCCTGGATACCCACCCCGGTGATGCGATACAGCTCGTAGTATGTTTTCTGGGTATTGATCGGCAGCCCACTGGCGATGATCGCTGGGTTATTGGTAGTGCCCACCTTTTGAATCGCGTAATAGCCCTGTCCGGACTGAGTCCACACCACACCGTTGGCCGCACTGTAAGTGTTAGTACCTATCGTGCCGGCCGTAGTGGGTGGCGCACAGGTGGCAGCATCTTGGCAGAAGCCCAGCGTATAGGCGGCGGGCTTGACGGTGTTTTCGCCGAGACGAAGCATGGCTTCGGCTATCTGGAAAGACCCATTGCGCAAGGTGACGCTGCCCGCCATCTTTTCCTGCAAGGTGGCATTCTGCATAGACGAGACGCCTATCAAAGTCAGCAGCAACAGAAACACCAGGCAGACCACCAGCGTCATGCCTTGTTGCCTGCCTGAATAAGGATCAGCGGATCGATACATCATGAGCGCCTCGTCACAGCAGCCGATTCCTCAGCGCAATTACTGTATTGAATGTTCGGGTTTGCGCGCGCGAGTTTGGCGCAGCAGCCTGATCCGCCACTTGCAGACTGATACGCACACTGCGAATGAGGTCGTAGTTGGTGGGGGTAGCTACATAGGTGCTGGCGTTGGGGTTGGCTGCTGATGAGGCCATGCCGAAGGTCACATCGAACGCCAATACGTTGCCGATCAACGGTTGTACATCCGTCGCTACGTTACCCGACCTGACCTGATTGCTGCTGAAGGTGTAGACGATGCGTCGTATCGGAATAACCTGTTGACCAACGACCGCAGCAGGCATGTCCGCTGGTACGTAAGCCGTCGAAAAACTGCGGCAGTCTGTAAGAATGTTCCAGTCGGCATTGGTACCGTTATTGCCCACGTCAGCGGTGATCAGCGTAAGAATCACGCTGTTGTTGGCGCCACGGGTAATGGTAATCGGCGCAGCATAGGCGGCTGTGAAGTCTTTGGTAGGCGTGCTGTCGAGCGGATTTGCCTGGCAGCCAAAAAACCCTGTCATGCGGATTTCCTGGGCCATCTTGCTCATCAGAAAGCGTCCATCTTCCTGAATGTTCGCTGCGGCATTCTGGCTTTGATAGGTATTTCTGGCCGCAAGAAATATCTGGGTGACGCCCAGCACGATGACCAGACCCAACGTCATGGCGACCATGAGCTCTATGAGGCCGATGCCTCGAGATGAGCGTCTCATTTGATCCCCTTATCGATGGCCACGCGACTCGTCAATGTGAACGTCTGCAGGCCATCGCCGTTGCTCTGTACACCGGAGACGCTCGCCGCGTTGGTCGCACGCACATCGCTCCATTGCAGGGTGATGGTGACGACGCGGTTGTTTACAGCGATGCTGCTGCCGGCACTGACCCCGCCGATGGCTTTGGCATTCGCGGCGAAGTCGGCGAGGTCTTGTGCTCGGGTATCGTTGGTGTTGCCCGTTGGCGCAGCATCAAGGTTGGCCAGCGCATAGTTGCCGTCCGGGTTGGCCCTGATGCGGTCCATCATGTCGTAGGCGATGAAGCTGGCTTGACTGGTAAGCGCCGAACTGTCGGTAAACTTGAGAGCGTTGAGCTGCAAGGCTGCAGCTCCCAGCAGACCGATGCCCATGATCAGCAGCGAAACCAGAACCTCGATCAGGCTGACTCCTGTTTGCCCAATGCGCATGTTCATGGACAAGTGCCCCCTAGTATCACCCGCCCGTTAATGCAAACACCGATGGCCTTGGTGAAGGTGCCTCGGACATAGGAAAACGCCACTGCCGTGACTGGGTTGGCCATCGCGCCCAAATTGTTGTACTCGATGTTGGCAATGTTCTTGGGTGTAACGACAGCTGCCGTTGCCATGGGTGCGATCACTCGCAATGCCGGGTTGGTTACTGCACCTGCGTTGACGACCTGAATATCGAGACGACTCGTCCAGTCGTTCGCAGTGGAAGGCGTAACACGTACGCTTACACCCCTGTTGATCGCCTCGAGCCGCGCATAGTTGAGTGCCCGATACAAGTCCGTGGATTCAGTGTCCGCTTTGGTGTTGTTCATCAAGGTAACGAACGATGGAATCCCCACGGTCACCAGGATGGCCAGCACCGCGATCGTCACCATCAGCTCGACCAGCGTAAACCCCTTGTAACCATGCCGCATTGGACGCCTCCCCCAGGAGCACTGACTATAAACCAGCGCTCGCGCAGTTCGCTGGGCGCACAGGATATACGGTTGTTCTAGAGGGATCAGCGCCTGTTGCACAGAAACCCAGGGAGGGTTGGCATGGACAGCAAGGGAGTGACATTGGTGGAGCTGGTGGTAGTGCTGGCAGTGGTGGGGATATTGGGGGCGATTGCCGTGCCAGCCTTACACAGCCTGTTGCAGGAGCAGCAAGGAAAAATGGTGGCACAGGAACTGGCGCAAACGCTTCGTACCGCTCGTCTTGAAGCCATCCTTCGGCATAGTCCCGTCGTGGTGAGAGCCTCCCGCGAAGGTTGGGGGCACGGCTGGACAACCTTGATTGATAGACGCGGCTTGAGGCTCCACGCTCACAAGCTGGATGGCAAAGTCCCTATCGTCGGCAATAGATGGGTACGCGAGGAGGTGCGCTTCAACAGCTTCGGTGCACCTGCGGGGGTAGGACGTCAATCAAATCTGGGATCGTTGTTCATATGCGACCCGAAGCGTCTCAAGCTGCGTTGGCGTGTGGTAATCAGCTGGGCCGGCAGGGTCAGGATTACCGATAAGCCGGATCCTGACAGTGCCAACCTGTGCACCCGATGGCCTAGGTAATCGCCTTGACCCGCAATTCCTTGGGCATCGAGAACGTGATGTTCTCCGGCCGGCCGATCAGTTCGTCGGCACCGGTCGCGCCCCAGGCATGCAGTTGCTCGATGACGCCGCGCACCAGCACTTCGGGTGCCGAGGCGCCGGCGGTGATGCCGATGCGCTGCACGCCGTCGAACCAGCCTTGCTGCATGTCTTCGGCGCCGTCGATCAGGTACGCCGGGGTGGACATGCGTTCGGCCAGCTCACGCAGGCGGTTGGAGTTGGAGCTGTTCGGACTGCCGACCACCAGCACAACGTCGCACTCGTCGGCCAGGATCTTGACCGCGTCCTGACGGTTTTGCGTGGCGTAGCAGATGTCGTCCTTGCGCGGTCCGCCGATGGCCGGGAAGCGCGCACGCAATGCGTCGATGACCCGGCTGGTGTCGTCCATCGACAACGTCGTCTGGGTGACGAAGGCGAGGTTTTCCGGATTGACGACCTTCAGGTTGGCCACGTCTTCCTCGTCTTCGACCAGGTAGATGGCGCCTCCGTTGCTGGCGTCGTACTGGCCCATGGTGCCTTCCACTTCCGGGTGTCCGGCGTGGCCGATGAGAATGCACTCACGTCCGTCGCGGCTGTAGCGGGCCACTTCGATGTGCACCTTGGTGACCAGCGGGCAGGTCGCGTCGAACACCTTGAGCCCGCGTCCGGCCGCTTCCTGACGCACGGCCTGGGAGACGCCATGGGCGCTGAAGATGACGATGACGTCGTCGGGCACCTGGTCGAGTTCATCGACGAAGATGGCACCACGGTTGCGCAGGTCTTCGACCACGAACTTGTTGTGCACCACTTCGTGACGGACGTAGATCGGTGCGCCGAAGACTTCCAGCGCGCGGTTGACGATCTCGATCGCTCGGTCCACACCCGCGCAGAAGCCGCGGGGATTGGCGAGTTTGATTTGCATGCTTGCCTCGGTGCCCTTAAAGGGCCGTGACCGAAAGAATTTCCACCTCGAAGGTCAGGGTCTTGCCTGCCAGGGGGTGGTTGAAGTCTACCGTCACTTCACGGTCGTCGAATGCCTTCACCACGCCCGGAAGCTCGGTGTTGGCGGCGTCGTTGAAGATCACCAGCAACCCTTCGGACAACTCCATGCCCTCGAACTGCGATGCCGGCATGACCTGCACGTTCTGCGGGTTGGGCTGGCCGAAAGCGTTTTCCGGCAGCACCTTGACGGTGCGTCGGTCGCCGGCCTTGAAGCCGAACAGGGCCGCTTCGAAGCCTGGCAACAGGTTGCCGTCGCCGACCTTGAAAGTCGCCGGCGACTTGTCGAATGTGCTGTCGACGGTATCACCGTTTTCCAGGTGCAGGGCGAAGTGCAGGGTCACTTCGGTGTTTTCCCTGATTCGCTGTTCAGTCATGCACCGCTTCTCCGCTTTTCTTGCTCTTGAACATATCCAACGCCAGCATGATCGCACCGACGGTGATGGCACTGTCGGCCAGGTTGAACGCCGGGAAACGCCAGCGATCCTGCCAATGCACCAGAATGAAATCGACCACGTGGCCCAGCACGACGCGGTCGAACAGGTTGCCTACCGCCCCGCCCAGTACCAGCGCCAGGGCAATTGCCAGCCAGGTGTCGCCGCGGCCCAGACGCTTGAGCCACACCACCAGCACCACACTGACCACCACGGCGATCAGGGTGAACAGCCAGCGCTGCCAGCCGCCGCTGTCAGCCAGGAAGCTGAAGGCGGCGCCGGTGTTGTAGGCAAGGGTCCAGCTGAGCAGGTCGGGAATGACCACGATCTGCTCATACATCTGCAGGTTGCCGTCGAAATAGAACTTGGTGGCCTGGTCCAGCGCCATGACCAGCACGCTGAGCCACAGCCACTTCAAGTGACCGTAGCGACCGAAAGACGCCGACGAATCAGGCATAGTGGCGCACCTCGCCATCACCGCTGATGTTGTCGACGCAGCGACCGCAGATTTCCGGATGCTCGGGGTTCACGCCCACGTCATCGCGGAAGTGCCAGCAACGCGCGCATTTGACGCCACCCGACTTGACTACCTTGAGCTTCAGGCCCGCCACATCGGTGACCACCGCATCGGCCGGAGCCTGAGCGAACGGCGCCAGGGTGGCGCCCGAGGTGATCAGCACGAAGCGCAGCTCGTTGCCCAGTTTGGCCAGGTCGGTGTTCAGAGCGTCTTCGCTGTACAGCGTCACTTCGGCCTGCAGGTTGCCGCCGATGGCCTTGGCCGCGCGCTGGTTTTCCATTTCCTTGTTGACCGCAGTCTTCACCGCCATCACCCGCTCCCAGTAGGCACGGTCCAGCTCGAAGCCCTCGGGCAGCTCGCTCAGGCCCTGGTACCAGGTGTTGAGCATCACCGACTCATTGCGCTCGCCGGGCAGGTACTGCCACAGCTCGTCGGCGGTGAACGCCAGGATCGGTGCGATCCAGCGCACCAGCGCCTCGCTGATATGGTACAGCGCGGTCTGGCAGGAGCGACGGGCGACGCTGTTGGCGCCGGTGGTGTACTGACGGTCCTTGATGATGTCGAGGTAGAAACCCCCCAGCTCCTGCACGCAGAAGTTGTGCACCTTGGAGTAGACGTTCCAGAAACGGTACTCGCCGTAATGCTCTTCCAGTTCGCGCTGCAGCAGCAGAGCACGGTCCACGGCCCAGCGGTCGAGGGCGATCATCTGATCGGCTGGCAGCAGGTCAGTGGCCGGGTTGAAGCCGCTGAGGTTCGAGAGCAGGAAGCGTGCGGTGTTGCGGATGCGACGATAGGCATCGGCACTGCGCTGCAGGATGGTATCCGACACGGCCATTTCGCCCGAATAGTCGGTGGCCGAAACCCACAGACGCATGATGTCGGCGCCTAGGGTGTCGTTGACCTTCTGCGGGGCGATGACGTTGCCCAGCGACTTGGACATCTTGCGGCCGTTCTCGTCCACGGTGAAACCGTGGGTCAGCAGCTCGCGGTAAGGCGCGTGGTTGTCGATGGCGCAACCGGTCAGCAACGAGGAATGGAACCAGCCACGGTGCTGGTCGGAACCTTCCAGGTACAGGTCGGCGCGCGGGCCGCTTTCATGACCCATCGGGTGCGAGCCGCGCAGCACGTGCCAGTGGGTGGTGCCCGAGTCGAACCAGACGTCCAGCGTGTCGCTGATCTTGTCGTAGTTGGCCGCCTCGTCGCCCAGCAGCTCGGCCGGGTCCATCTTGAACCAGGCTTCGATGCCTTCGACTTCGACGCGCTTGGCCACCTCTTCCATCAGCTCTACGGTGCGCGGGTGCAGTTCACCGGTGGCCTTGTCGAGGAAAAACGGGATCGGCACGCCCCAGGTGCGCTGGCGCGAGATGCACCAGTCGGGACGGTTGGCGATCATCGAGTGCAGGCGCGCCTGCCCCCAGGCCGGGACGAACTTGGTGTCTTCGATGGCTTTCACCGCGCGTTCGCGCAGGGTGTCGCCTTCGACCGGCGGTTTGTCCATGCCCACGAACCACTGCGCGGTGGCGCGGTAGATCAGCGGGGTCTTGTGACGCCAGCAGTGCATGTAGCTGTGGCTGACCACTTCGGTGTGCATCAGCGCGCCGACTTCGACCAGCTTGTCGACGATGTTCTGGTTGGCCTTGAAGATGAACTGGCCACCGAAGAACGGCAGCGATTCGACGTACACGCCGTTGCTCTGCACCGGGCTGATGATGTCGTCGTTGGTCAGACCGTATTGCTTGCTGGTGACGAAGTCGTCGACACCATAGGCCGGGGCGCTGTGCACCACGCCCGTCCCGGCACCCAGCTCGACGTAGTCGGCCAGGTACACCGGCGACAGACGATCGTAGAACGGATGACGGAAGTTGATCAGCTCCAGCTTGGCGCCCACGGTGGTGGCGACGACCGAGCCTTGCAGGTTGTAGCGGGCCAGGCTGCTTTCCACCAGTTCTTCGGCGAGCACCAGCAGGCGGTCACCGACGTCGACCAGCGCGTAGGTGATTTCGGGATGCACGTTGAGCGCCTGGTTGGCCGGGATGGTCCACGGGGTGGTGGTCCAGATCACGATGCTGGCCGGTTTCTCCAGGCCTGGCAGACCGAAGGCATCGGCCAGCGCTTGCTGATCGGCGATCGGGAAGGCGACGTCGATGGTCGGCGATTTCTTGTCGGCATACTCGACCTCGGCCTCGGCCAGGGCCGAACCGCAGTCGAAGCACCAGTTCACCGGCTTCAGACCCTTGAACACGAAACCGTTGCGGACCATTTCCGCCAGGGCGCGGATCTCGCCGGCCTCGTTGGTGAAGTTCATGGTCTTGTACGGGTTGGCCCAGTCGCCTAGCACGCCCAGACGGATGAACTCGGCTTTCTGGCCTTCGATCTGCTCGCTGGCATAGGCACGGCACAGTTCGCGGGTCTTGTCGCCGCCCAGGTTCTTGCCGTGGGTGACCTCGACCTTGTGCTCGATCGGCAGGCCATGGCAGTCCCAGCCCGGCACGTACGGCGCATCGAAGCCGGCCAGGGTCTTGGAACGGATGATCATGTCCTTGAGGATCTTGTTGACCGCATGACCGATGTGAATATTGCCGTTGGCATAGGGCGGGCCGTCGTGCAGGACGAACTTGGGACGGTCCTTGCCAATTTCGCGAAGCTTCTGGTACAGGCCAATGCTGTCCCAGCGCTGCAGAGTTTGCGGCTCGCGCTGGGGCAGGCCGGCCTTCATTGGGAAGGCGGTGTCCGGAAGGTTTAGCGTGGCTTTGTAGTCGGTCATTTCAGGCTCTTCAATTTAAGCGGTTGGCTTGGCCCAGTGGGCACGCGCGGCGGCGACATCCGCATCGATCGCCGACTTCAGCGCCTCCAGCGAGGCGAAACGCTGCTCATCACGCAGCTTGTGGTGGAACGCCACCGTTAAATGCCGGCCATAGAGGTCACCGGCAAAGTCCAGCAAATGCACTTCCAGGTGGGCACTGCCATCACCTGCAACGGTTGGCCGCACGCCTATGTTGGCGACTCCCGGCCAGGTCTTGCCATCGATGTCGACACTCACCAGGTAGACCCCGGTCAGCGGCACGCGACGGCGCTTGAGTTGCACATTGGCAGTGGGCCAGCCCAGTTGGCGGGCCAGCTTCTGCCCATGCAGGACCCTTCCTTCGATGCAGAAGGGTCGGCCGAGCAGTTGCTCGGCACGTTCGAAATCGGCCGCCGCCAAGGCCTTGCGGACCTGGGTGCTGCTCACCCGCTGGCCGTCCAGTTCAACGGTCTGCGCCGCCTCGACGGTGAAGCCTTGAAGGCTGCCGGCCTGGGTCAGGAAATCGAAGTCCCCTGCCCGGTCGCAGCCGAAACGAAAGTCGTCGCCGACTTCCAGATGCTTCACGCCCAGGCCGTCGATCAGGATGGTGTCGACGAACTCCGAGGCGCTGAGCTGGCTCAGGCGCTTGTTGAAAGCCAGGCACAGCACCAGGTCGACCTGTTCGTCGGCCAGCAGCTGCACCTTGTCGCGCAACCGGGCCAGGCGGGCCGGCGCGGTCTGCGGACTGAAGTATTCGCGCGGCTGGGGCTCGAAGATCACCACGCAGCTGGGCACGCCCAACTCACGGGCACGCTCGCGCAGCCGCGCCAGGATAGCCTGATGGCCGCGGTGGACACCGTCGAAATTGCCAATGGTGGCGGCGCAGCCCCGATGCTGGGGCCGCAGATTGTGAAGGCCTCGAACCAGCTGCATAACGCGCTTCTTGCTCATAAAGTGGTCGATTATAACCATACCCACGCGCCGACGACAGGCAACAGCGTGCTTGGATGTTCGCTAATGCACAAAACCGCTGGAATCCAAGGATCAGGCCAGCCCGCGGCGGGCGAAGTCCTTGAGGCGGAAGCCCATGGCCAACAACATTCCGAAATACACTAGCACGCCTGTCAACACCAGCAGCCCCAGGCGCAGGAAGCGTTCGAGCATCTGGCCGTCAGCCCATGCCGGCATGTACTGCAGCAATACCAGCAAGGCGGCGGCCATGGCCAGCACGGCGATGCCCAGCTTGCATAAAAAGACGGTCCAGCCGGGTTGCGGCTGAAACAGGTCCTGCTGGCGCAGCTTCCAATACAGCAGCCCGGCGTTCAGGCAGGCACCCAGGCTGATGGCCAGCGCCAGGCCAGCGTGCTGCAGGTGGCTGATGAACATCAGGTTGAAGACCTGCGTGGCCACCAGCGTAAAGAGGGCGATCCTTACCGGTGTACGGATGTTCTGCTGGGCATAGAAACCCGGCGCCAGCACCTTGATCAGGATGATGCCCAGCAGACCGATGGAATAGGCGATCAGCGCGCGCTGGGTCATGGCCGCATCCAGCGCGGTAAATTTACCGTACTGGAACAGGGCCACGGTCAACGGCTCGGCGAGCAATGCCAGGGCCACGGCGCAAGGCAGCACCAGCACGAAGCACAGACGCAGCCCCCAGTCGAGGATGCGCGAGTACTCATGGCGGTCCTTGTTGGCGTAGGTCTTGGAAAGGGTCGGCAACAGAATGGTACCCAGCGCCACCCCCAGCACCCCCGAAGGCAGCTCCATCAGACGGTCGGCGTAGTACATCCACGAGACCGAGCCTGCTACCAGAAAAGAGGCAAAGATGGTGTTGATGATCAGCGATATCTGGCTGACCGACACCCCGAGAATGGCCGGCAGCATCTGCTTCATCACGCGCACCGCGCCGGTGTCGCGCAGACTCAGACGCGGCAGTACCAGCAGGCCGAGTCGTTTCAGATGCGGCAGTTGATACAGCAGCTGCGCCAGTCCGCCCGCCAGGACCGCCCAGCCGAGCGCCATCACCGGCGGATCGAAATACGGCGTGAGGAACAGCGCGAACAGGATCATCGACACGTTGAGCAGCGTAGGCGTGAAGGCCGGCACCGAAAAGCGGTTGTAGGTATTGAGGATCGCACCGACGAAGGACGACAGCGAGATCAGCAATATATAAGGAAAGGTCACCCGCAGAAGGTCGGTGGTGAGATGGAATTTCTCCGGCGTGTCGGCGAAGCCTGGCGCGGTGGCCCAGATGACCCAGGGTGCGGCCAGGATCCCGGCCACCGTGACCAGCGCCAGGGCCAGGGTCAACAGGCCGGCGACGTAGGCAATGAAGGTACGCGTGGCCTCCTCGCCCTGCTGGTTCTTGTACTCGGCGAGAATCGGCACGAAGGCCTGGGAGAACGCGCCCTCGGCGAAGATCCGGCGCAACAGGTTCGGCAGCTTGAAGGCGATGAAAAAGGCGTCGGTGGCCATGCCGGCGCCGAAGATGCGCGCAATGATGGTGTCGCGGATGAAGCCCAGCACCCGCGAAACCATGGTGATGGAGCTGACCGCGGCCAGGGATTTGAGTAGATTCATCGAAAGTTTTTCATGCCCGTTGACGAAGAGCAGGCCCATATCCGGCCCAGGTGTGCGATACTCCGCGCCGCATCAGCAGGCAGAGCCAAAACCTCGCGAGTGTACAGGTCACGGGCCAGAAGTGAATCACTTCGACACCGACCGACCACTTAGCGGATCGTTTCACGTACCCTTGACAACCAACTCGTTGATGGGCATGATTCGCGGCCTTATTTGTTTGCTATTTCAAAAAGTCTTTCGAGGAGCTCGACGGTGGCCAACTCACCTTCCGCCAAAAAACGTGCAAAACAGGCTGAGAAGCGTCGCAGCCACAACGCCAGCCTGCGTTCCATGGTTCGCACCTACATCAAGAATGTAGTCAAAGCCATCGACGCAAAAGACGCCGAAAAAGCACAAGCTGCTTATGTTCTGGCCGTGCCAGTTATCGACCGTATGGCCGATAAAGGCATCATCCACAAGAACAAGGCTGCTCGTCACAAAGGCCGTCTGAATGGCCACATCAAAGCACTGAACCAGGCTGCTGCTGCCTGATCAGCTGTACGATGTAGAAAAAGCCGACCTCAGGGTCGGCTTTTTTGTGCCTGTATGAAAGAGGCAATATCGATGTGGCCCCTTTCGCGGCCGATGACCGCTCCTACGGTGGTGCGTATCCGTAGGAGCGGTTATCGGTCGCGAAAGGCACATCGCAATTATTCGGTGGTCCAGGGACGAATGGGGATGGCGGTCACGGCGTTCTGCGGGCTGCCTTCGATCATGCGGTCGCTGTAGACCAGGTACACAAGGGCGTTGCGCTTCTTGTCGTGAAAGCGCACCACCTGCATGGTCTTGAACACCAGCGACGTGCGCTCCTTGAACACCTCCTCGCCTTCCTTCAAGTTGTCCGGCAACTGGATCGGCCCGACCTGACGACAGGCGATGGACGCCTCAGCGCGGTCTTCGGCCAAGCCCAGACCACCTTTCACCCCGCCCGTCTTGGCCCGCGACAGGTAGCAGGTCACACCCGGCACCTTGGGGTCATCGAATGCTTCGACGACGATCCGATCATTGGGACCGACAACCTTGAACACCGTGGACACCTGACCGATTTCCTCGGCATTCGCCAGCATCGGTAAGCACAATAGGGTGGCCGCGAAAGCCTTGAGCACATTCATCGAAACGTTCCTGTAGGGGTCAAACGAGGATCAGGTTGTCGCGGTGTACCAGCTCGGGCTCGGCCATGTAGCCCAGCAAGCGCTCGATGACGTCCGACGACTGACCGATGATTTTCTGTGCTTCGAGCGCACTGTAGTTGGCCAGGCCGCGGGCGACTTCGCGACCATCCGGCGCCACGCACACTACCATCTCACCGCGCCTGAAGCTGCCCTGCACCACTTTCACGCCCACCGGCAGCAGACTCTTGTGGCCACCGGTCAGGGCCTGCACGGCCCCGTCGTCGAGCACCAGAGTGCCACGAGTCTGCAGATGCCCGGCGAGCCACTGCTTGCGCGCAGCCAGCATTTCACGCTCGGGCGACAGCAGCGTACCCAGGCGCTCACCGGCCTTGAGCCGATCGAGCACACGCTCGATACGACCACCGACGATCACCGTGTGCGCTCCGGAGCGCGCAGCCAGGCGCGCGGCGCGCAACTTGGTCTGCATGCCGCCGCGACCCAGCGCACCGCCGGTACCACCGGCGACGGCGTCGAGCGACGGGTCGTCGGCGCGCGCTTCGAAGATCAGTTGGGCATCGGGATTGGTGCGCGGGTCGGCATCGAACATGCCGTCGCGATCGGTGAGAATGACCAACAGGTCCGCTTCCACCAGGTTGGCCACCAGAGCAGCCAGGGTGTCGTTGTCACCGAAGCGGATCTCGTCGGTGACCACGGTATCGTTTTCGTTGATGACCGGCACCACGCCCAGCTCGACCAGCGTACGCAGCGTGCTGCGCGCATTGAGGTAGCGCTTGCGATCGGACAGGTCGTCGTGGGTCAGGAGAATCTGGGCGGTGTGCCGGCCATGCTCGGCGAAGCTCGACTCCCAGGCCTGCACCAGACCCATCTGGCCGATAGCCGCAGCCGCCTGCAATTCGTGCATGCCGCTGGGGCGCTTGGCCCAGCCGAGGCGACTCATGCCGGCCGCCACTGCACCCGAAGACACCAGTACCAACTCGACCCCGGCGTTGTGCAAAGCAACCATCTGCTCGACCCATACGCCCATCGCCGCGCGATCCAGCCCCTTGCCGTCCGCGGTCAGCAGCGCACTGCCGATCTTCACGACCCAGCGCTGCGCGCCCGTCACCTTGCTCCGCATCATCTGCCAACCTTTGCCCGGTAGAAAAACAAAAACGCCGCTCATGGTGAGCGGCGTTTAGTTTAACACTGGAGATCACTGTGGGAGCGGTCATCGGCCGCGAAGAAGACACCGTGGAGTGCCAGGCACACCGCGGTGCGCCCTTCGCGGCCGCGGACCGCTCCTACAGGAGCGGAACCTGCACCCATGCGCACTAGTCGCGGACGTAGATGATTTCCGGGCCGTCCTCGGCGTCTTCTTCGTCCCAGTCGTCGTCATCGCCGATGTCGTGGACGCTCTTCACGCCGCTGCGACGCAGCGCGCGCTGGTCGTCCAGCGCCTGCAGCTGGGCGCGCGCTTCGTCTTCGATGCGCTGATCGAGCTCGGCCAGCTCGTCGGCATAGCCCGGATCGCGGGCCAGACGGTCGGCACGGTCTTCCAGGTAGCGCATGATGTCGCGACTCAGACGCTCGGTACCTTCCTTGGCGATGGCCGAGATCACATAGACCGGACCTTCCCACTCCAGGCGATCGACGATCTCCTTGACGCGCTCTTCGTGCTCTTCTTCCAGGATCTGGTCGCACTTGTTGAGCACCAGCCAACGCTCGCGCTCGGCCAGTGACGGGCTGAATTTGACCAGTTCGTTGACGATCACTTCGGCGGCGTCGGCAGCACTGGTTTCATCCAGCGGCGCCATGTCGACCAGATGCAGCAGAATGCGGGTACGCGCCAGATGCTTGAGGAAGCGGATGCCCAGACCGGCACCATGGGAAGCCCCCTCGATCAGGCCCGGAATGTCGGCCACGACGAAGCTCTTCCAGCGGTCGACACTCACCACGCCCAGGTTGGGGACCAGAGTGGTGAACGGGTAATCGGCCACCTTGGGCTTGGCTGCAGACACCGAGCGAATAAAGGTGCTTTTACCGGCATTGGGCAGACCCAGCAGACCGACGTCAGCCAGCACTTTCATCTCCAGCTTGAGATCGCGCTGCTCGCCTGGCTTGCCTGGGCTGGTCTGGCGCGGTGCACGGTTGGTGCTGGATTTGAATCGGGTGTTGCCCAGGCCGTGCCAGCCACCATGGGCCACGAGCAGGCGCTGACCAGCCTTGACCAGGTCACCGATGACTTCCTGAGTGGAGGCGTCGATCACCGTGGTACCTACCGGCACGCGCAACTCCAGGTCTTCACCCTTCTTGCCGGTGCAGTCGGTGCTGCCGCCGTTGGCGCCGCGCTCGGCATCGAAGTGACGGGTATAACGGTAGTCGACCAGGGTGTTGAGGTTTTCGTCGGCGATCATGTAGATCGAGCCGCCATCACCACCGTCGCCGCCGTTGGGGCCGCCATTCTCGATGAATTTTTCGCGGCGAAAACTCATGCAGCCGTTGCCACCATCACCCGCCTTCACGCGGATGGACACTTCATCTACAAACTTCATTAAAAATACGCCTCTCGCCGCCAGGGCGAGCCAATGAACCTGAAACGTAAGGCTCTTGCAAAAATGAGCGCGGCAAACCCGTCAATGACTCACGTACCGACAGCCCATGCAAACCTTTGCAAGAGACTCACTCCATAAACGAAAAAGCCCCGTCGCAAGACAGGGCTTCTCCAGCGACGTCGCGATTAGGCTGCGACAACGCTCACGTAACGACGACCGAAGGCGCCCTTTACTTCGAACTTGATCACGCCTGCGACTTTCGCGAACAGGGTGTGATCTTTACCCATGCCAACGCCGTAGCCAGCGTGGAATTGGGTGCCGCGCTGACGCACGATGATGTTGCCTGGGATGATAGCCTGGCCGCCATACATCTTCACGCCAAGGCGTTTGGCTTCTGAGTCGCGACCGTTACGGGTACTACCACCAGCTTTTTTGTGTGCCATGAGTCAATTCTCCTAGTGAGGAATTAGGCTGAAATTACGCCTGAATACCGGTGATTTTGATCTCGGTGTACCACTGGCGGTGGCCCATGCGCTTCATGTGGTGCTTACGACGACGGAACTTGATGATGCGGACCTTATCGTGACGACCTTGGGAAATCACTTCAGCCACAACGGTAGCGCCGGCAACCACTGGAGCGCCGATGTTCACGTCGTCGCCATTGGCGACCAACAGAACGCGATCAAAGGTAACGGATTCGCCGGTGGCGATTTCCAGTTTTTCGATCTTCAGGTATTCACCTGGGGCGACCTTGTATTGCTTGCCACCGGTAACGATTACTGCGTACGACATGGTATTTCTCCGATAATCCTGCTCACCCAGCTCTTTATAAGTAGAGTGTCGGCTGGCATGGCTGCATGGGTTGGAACGCCCCAAATGCAATTGCGTAAGGCAGGTGCTGCCCAGGAAGTTCAGGGTGCGCGATTGTACGCAAGCCATGAACCGCTGACAAGAGGCCGCCAGTCGCCCGAACGGTTGGGCGCTGCGGGCAAAACGATGCCGCCGCAGGTTCACGACCAGCTTCCTGCCCGGCATACGGGCGCTGCAGGCCACGGACGCGCCTTGACACGCTCCAACCCGCGTCCTAGCATGCCGCGCAACCCTTCTGGAGCGACTCTCGCTGATGCAACCCCAAGCTTTCTACCGCGCGGTGGCGGACGATTTCAGCGCCGTCGACGAGATCATCAAGAAGCAGCTGACCTCGCGTGTGCCGCTGGTATCGACGATCAGCGACTATATTACCTCCTCCGGAGGCAAGCGCCTGCGCCCGCTGCTGGTGTTGCTCGCTGGCAAAGCCCTGGGCCATCAAAGCGATGACCTGCGCCTGCTGGCGGCCACCATCGAGCTGCTGCACACCTCGACCCTGCTGCACGATGACGTGGTCGACATGTCCGGCATGCGTCGCGGCCGCTCCACCGCCAACGCCAAGTGGGGAAATGCTCCGAGCGTGCTGGTCGGCGACTTCCTCTATTCGCGCTCCTTCGAAATGATGGTCGAGCTGGGCTCGATGTCGGTGATGAAGATTCTTTCACACGCCACGCGCATCATCGCCGAGGGCGAAGTGCTGCAGTTGTCCAAGGTACGGGACGCCAGCACCACCGAAGAGATCTACATGGAAGTGATCCGCGGCAAGACTGCGATGCTCTTCGAAGCTTCGGCGCACAGTGCTGCAGCGCTCACCGGCGCCAGCGCCGAACAGTGCGAGGCGCTGCGCACGTTTGGCGACCACCTGGGTGTGGCGTTCCAGCTGGTCGACGACCTGCTCGATTATCGCGGCGACGCCGAGACCCTGGGCAAGAACGTGGGTGACGACCTGGCGGAGGGCAAGCCGACCTTGCCGCTGATCTACACCATGCGCGAAGGTAACGCCGAACAGGCCGCGCTGGTGCGGCAGGCAATCCAGAAAGGCGGGATCGAGGATCTGGAACGCATCCGTGTGGCGGTCGAGGACTGCGGGGCCCTGGATTACACCGCGCGTCTGGCCCGCGATTATGTGGCCAAGGCCATTGCCCAGCTCGAAGTGCTGCCTGCCAGCCAGTATCGGGATGCATTGATCGAGCTCAGCGAGTTTGCGGTGGCGCGTACGCACTGATTCGGTGGTGCGCCCTTCGCGGGCAGAGGGCTCGCCGCCCGCCCCGCTCCCACAACTGCCCCTCTCTGCGGTAGCCCTTTCCTACAAGGGCTTCGCCTGCAAAAACCCTATATACTGCGTGCCTTTATTCTCTACCTCGAGGAATCTCGTGAGCACGCTGCCGCCCTGCCCCAAATGCCAATCCGAATACACCTACGAAGACGGCACCCAGCTGATCTGCCCTGAATGCAGCCATGAATGGTCGGCAACCGGCGAAGAAAGTGCCGACGGCGATGCCTTGGTAATCAAGGATTCGGTGGGCAACGTTTTGGCTGACGGTGACACCATCACCGTGATCAAGGACCTCAAGGTCAAGGGCTCTTCGCTGGTGGTCAAGGTCGGTACCAAGGTGAAGAACATTCGCCTGTGCGACGGTGACCATGATATCGATTGCAAGATCGATGGCATCGGCGCCATGAAGCTCAAGTCCGAGTTCGTGCGCAAGGTCTGACGTCCAGCCCGACCAGCGGTCCGAGCCGTCGTGAGGCGGCCGGCATGGCTTTCAGGGGCGCAATGCCCGGCGATGGCAAATAGTCTCTTGCTATTATTTGAATAAGAATTATTCTCATTGAAACCTTTCAAGGAGAATTGCCATGACCTATCTGATCGACGCCTGGCTGGACCGCCCACATCCCTACCTGCGCATCCTGCATCGTGATACTGGCGAAGTCTGTGCCGTGCTCGGCGAAGACGCGTTGGATGAACTGCGTGATCAGGGGGATCTGGATCTGCATGGTTTGAGCTCCAGCGAGCCTGTGGTGTTGAAGGAGTTGGTGCGCAACCTCTTTCTGTTCTGCTACGCCCGCGCATTGCGGCCAATGGGGGAATTGCATTGAGGGTGCGGGGTGTCTGAGGGAACGCATGTACCGCCGACGCGGCTTGCGCCGCTGCTACAGGGGTACGCGTGAAGCGGGGAATCGTGGTGGGGTGGGGATCGCGATGGGGTCGGAAGCGGCTTGCGCCGCTGCTACAGGGGGATGCGTGAGGCGGGGGATCGCGATGGGGCGGACGCGGCTTGCGCCGCTGCTACAGGAGCGCGTGTCTGTGTAGCAGCGGCGCGAGCCGCGTCGGCGGTCGTGCGGTGCCTCTGGATTACCCCGAGGCGTTACAGGACTTCCAGCAGTTCCACGTCGAACACCAGCACGCTGTGTGGCGGGATGCTACCGACGCCTTGGGCGCCGTAGGCCAGTTCGCTAGGAACGTGCACGCGCCATTTGCTGCCGGCAGGCATCAGTTGCAGGGCTTCGGTCCAGCCAGCGATCACGCCGTTGACCGGGAACTCGGCCGGCTCGCCACGGTTGTAGGAGCTGTCGAACACAGTGCCGTCGGTCAGGGTGCCGTGGTAGTGAACGCGCACGGTGCTGTCGCCGGACGGCTTGCTGCCTTCGCCGGTGCTCAGCACTTCGTACTGCAGGCCACTGGCCGTGGTGGTGATTTCGGCACGCTTGGCATTTTCTGCCAGGTACGCCTTGCCTTCGCCTGCTGCGGCTTCGGCCTTGGCCTGCTGCTCGGCCTGCATGATCTCGCGGATGACCTTGAAGCTGGCATTCAGCTCTTCTTCGCTCACACGGCTCTCATGGCCACGGAACGCGTCGGTCAGGCCAACCAGAATGGCTTCCAGGCTTACGCCCGGTGGCGGGTTGTCGCGCAGCTGGCCGCCCAACTGGCGGCCAATGCCATAGCTCACGCGGGTTTCGTCGGTCGACAATTGTACTTCGGACATCACACTGCTCCGCTGCGGGGCCGCGCCAGGGTCTTCATGCGGGGATGAAGGGCGCGCCCGGATAAAAGGGCGAGCAGACTAGCACACTGCGTGCCCGCACTTCAGCAGCGCGGGCTGTGCCAGCGCGCGGCACAGGTGGCCTCAGTGCTTGGTCAGCTTGTCCAGATAGCCCATGGCGAAGGCCGAGACGACGAAGGTCATGTGGATGATCACGTACCACATCAGGTACTGCGGCTCGATGTTCTTGGCATCCATGAACACGCGCAACAGGTGGATGGAGGAAATGGCAACGATCGAGGCGGCTACCTTCATCTTCAGGGAAGAGGAATCCATCTTGCCCAGCCAGCTGAGCTTCTCTACGCCATCTTCGATGTCCAGCTGCGAAACGAAGTTCTCATAGCCGGAAATCATCACCATCACCAGCAGACCGCCCACCAGCGCCATGTCGATGAGCGAGAGCAGCACCAGAATCACTTCGGATTCGGCCATGGCGAAGATGTTGGGCAGGACGTGGAAGATTTCCTGGAAGAATTTCAGGGCCAGCGCCAGCAGTCCCAGCGACAGGCCGACGTAGATCGGCGCCAGCAACCAGCGCGAGGCGTACATGGTTTTTTCGATGAAGCGTTCCATTGAGGCTCACAGGGTGGTGGAAATTGGAGCCGATTATAGCCACGCCCATGACAAATCACGACGTGCGACGGTGTGTCGCAGCCGTGTGCTATGCAGGCAGGTCAGTGTTCAGGGAGCCGGTAGCGAACGCTCGGCGTGCCACGAAGCCCATTGAGTGCGCGCAACTGGCGTTGCAGGTGCACGGCCCACATCTGTGGGTCATCGCTGAGGCTGTAACCGTGCAGCGTCAGGCTGTCGACGATGGCTTCCAGCACCGCTTCGGCAGCCAGCGGGCCATGGAAAGGGCCTTGCGCCTTGAGTGCGCTGGGTTGCTCACCCGCCATCCCGGCAGCGAACAACAGCGTCCACAGGCCATTCTCTCCCGCCAGTGGGCGAACACTGCATTCGATCCGGGTCATCAGGCCCAGGCATTGACGGTTGAGGCTCAGGCTGCGGGCCATGGCCACCCTCCTCTGGCATACATCATTGCCCCGTAGAGCCGGGGGCGGCTCGCGAGGGATCATGATTGGAGCATAGAAGGGATTGACCGCTGGCCCTGGTTCAGCTGACGGGTGGCTCTGCCCGCCAGCTGTCCCGTGACCCTACAGGGATCTACACCGTCGGCCGGACCTCGACCAGCTCTTCCAGCGCCTGTTCCTTTTCAGCTTCCTTGAGGTCTTCTTCGCTGATCATTTCCGCAATGACCCGCAGCCGCTCCACCACACGGGCGTTGATGCTGCCCTCGGGGAACGCGCCGTTCTCGTCAGGCTCACCGGCAGGCTCGCCCGCCAGCAGGCTCAGCGCCTCGTCGGCCTGGCGCACGGCGTAGACGTGGAACTTGCCGTCGCGCACCGCCTGCAGGACCTTTTCGTCGAGCATCAGTGTGGCCACGTTGGCCTGGGGAATGATTGCGCCCTGCTCGCCGGTCAGGCCACGGGCCTCGCACAGACGGAAGAAGCCCTCGATCTTCTCGTTGACGCCTCCCACAGCCTGCACTTCACCGAACTGATTGATCGAGCCGGTGATCGCGAAACACTGCTTGAGCGGCATCTTCGACAGCGCCGAGATCAAGGTGCAGGCCTCGCCCAGAGACGCGCTGTCGCCATCCACGTACCCGTAGGACTGCTCCAAGGCGATGCTGGCAGAAATGGCCAGGGGAAACTCCTGCGCGTAGCGGCTGCCCAGGTAGCCGGTGAGGATCATCACGCCCTTGGAGTGGATCGGCTGGC
>NZ_DJUS01000014.1:0-6760 GCF_002438365.1 Pseudomonas sp. UBA6276 | reverse complement strand
ACAACAAGGTCTCGCGCTTCGTGCGCGAAGTGCCCGCCGGGCTGATTCAGGAAGTGCGCCTGTCCAACAGCGTGAGCCGTCCTTTCGGCGGGGGTCAGGCACAGAACTCGAGCAGCCTGTTCGGGGCTGCCGCCATCCCGGAAACCCAGTTCAATCTGGGCCAGCGGGTGCAGCATTCGGTTTTCGGCGAGGGCGTGATCCTCAACTTCGAAGGCTCCGGCGCCCAGGCGCGGGTGCAGGTCAACTTCGCCGAAGGCAGCAAGTGGCTGATGCTGGGGTACGCGAAACTGGAGGCGGTGTAACGGTTGGCTTCTCGGCCTTTTCGCGGTGCTCGGCGGCCGCGAAAAGGCCGACACTGCATCTTCCACAGGCAGTGAAATTTCCTACGCCGCTTTTCGCAATTACGCAAAAGCTCGAAACATGTTGTCACTAGCTATGTACAGCACACCTGTGCAACATGACTCGCGTGCAATCCACCTAACGGAATGAACCTATGCAACGATTTCTCAGCATGGCTCTGGCCCTTTGCATTGGCCTGACCATGAGCCTGGATGCCAGTGCCAAACGCTTCGGCGGCGGCAAGAGCATGGGCGCAGCCCCAACTCACCAGACGCGCCAGGCCGCGCCTGCAACCCCTGGTGCCACAGCCGCCGTACCGGGCCGTGCTGCCCCTGCCGCCAGCGGTGCTTCGCGCTGGTTGGGCCCTCTGGCCGGCCTCGCCGCCGGTGGTCTGTTGGCCTCCATGTTCATGGGCGACGGCTTCCAGGGCATGCAGATCTTCGACTTCCTGATCATGGCGGTCATCGCCTTCCTGATTTTCCGCTTCATCGCCGCTCGCCGTCGCAAGCAGCAAGGCCCGCAAATGGCCGGCGCCGGTGCACCTTACCAGCGTGAAACCATCAACCAGGCCCCTGCCCAGCCGTCGATCTTCGGTGGTGCAAGCGGTGCTTCCGCAGCCCGTCCGGTGATCAACGCGCCGGCCTGGTTCAACGAAGAGAACTTCCTGAACGCCGCACGCAACCACTTCCAGTCTTTGCAGCAGCACTGGGACGCGAACGAGATGGACAAGATCGCCGAGTTCGTGACCCCGCAGATGCTGCAATCGCTGAAGCAGGAACGCGCCGAGCTGGGTGATGGCTTCCAGTCCACCTACATCGACGATCTGCATGTACAGCTGGAAGGCGTGGATGATCGTGCCGAGAAGACTATCGCTACCCTGACATTCGTTGGTGTATCGAAGACTTCGCGCTTCGACAAGGGCGAACCCTTCAGCGAAAGCTGGAACATGGAACGCGCCCAGGGCGAAAACCAGCCTTGGCTGGTGGCCGGTATCCGCCAGAACTGATACGCGTCACGCTTTGCAAAGCCCCGGCCCTGGTCGGGGCTTTTGCATTTTGAACGTTGCATCCATTTCCAGCTAAGGTATAAACCGCAGCGCGTATTCTGGTCAGAGGAAAACATCGTGGAAGAAGTGATCGAGCAGCTCCGAGAAGCCAACGAACCAGTACCGGTTCCCCTGGAACTGCCAGACGAAGACCTGCTGGTCGAGATCGAAGAGCAGTTGTTCATCAACATTCCGTTCGTCTTCAAGGAATATCTGCTCACCGTCAGCGACGTGGTGTACGGCAGCCTGGAGCCGGTTACCGTGACCGATCCGCAATCGCACACCTACCTGCCGGACGTTGCGGCGACGGCATGGGACCTCGGCGTCCCGCGCGAGCTGATCCCGATTTGTCAGGACGGCGACGATTACTACTGTGTCGAAGAAGACGGCACCGTCGTGTTGTGGTCGGGCGAAGAAGAGTTGGTGACCGAGGAAAGCTGGGAATCGGTCTGGCACTGGGCGCGGGATGTCTGGCTGGAAAGCTGATCGGTACAGGCAGGTGTGACCTTTTCACCGCTCGATGGCGCGCCGCCAACCTTGTGGGAGCGGGTTCTACCCGCGAAGAGGCCAGACCTGCCTACCCAACTTCAATGCTCGACGTTGTTGTCCAGCGTCTCCAGCAAAGCCACCTGCATCCGCGTATGCACGCGAATGAACCAGCGCCACAACACGGCCACCACTGCGGCTGCCACCACGGCAATCAGCAGCAGCAATTCCAGGGTCGGCAGGATGCTCGCCGACAACGCGGCCAGCAGCACGAAAATCATCAGCAGCGACAATAGCGGAATGACTTCGGCAATGATGCGTCGAACCCGCTGGGTGTGCCTGCCCGCCATTTCCGGTTTCACGCCCATTTCCGCCAGGAGCATCGACAGCGCCTTGAGCTTGCGATAGGCGGCGATCAGGAACGGCAACGACAGCAGCAAAGCTGCGCCCCAGATCAAAGCTTTCTGCCCACCGGGCTCGGCCACCCATGTGGTCAGGTATCCACCGATCCGCTCGGCGAAATAGGCCCCGGCAAAGAAGATACCGATCACCAGCGCCAGGTTGACCCCTACCTGCAGGAGAATCTTGCGGATCATCGACGCCAGCATCGCGCTCTGCCCGCGCGGCTGAATGCTGCGCAGCCATTCCCCGTACATTCCCAGCACCCGCGCCATCCGCTGCGGCATCAAAGCGCCCAGACGATGGGAAAGCGGGTCTGCCGCCCGGATCAGGTACGGCGTGGACAAGGTCGTCAGCACCGATACCGCTACGGCAACGGGATAGAGGAAGTCGCTGGTGACCTGCAGGGTCATGCCCAGCGCTGCGATGATGAACGAGAACTCGCCGATCTGGGACAGCCCCATCCCCACTCGAAGGGACGTCTTGCCATCGTTGCCGGCGATGAATGCCCCCATCCCGCAGGAGACGATCTTGCCCAGCACCACCGCCACGGTGATGACCGCGATCGGCCAGGCGTAGGCGAGCAGGATGGCAGGGTCGAGCATCAGGCCGATGGCGACGAAGAAGATCGCGCTGAACATGTCGCGGATGGGTTCGATCAGCCGCTCGATTTTCAGCAGTTGCCGAGATTCGGCCATGATCGCCCCGATCAGGAAGGCGCCCAGTACCATGCTGTATTCAAGCTTGACCACCAGCAGGCAGAAGCCGAAGCACAGGCCCAGCACGGTCACCAGCAGCATCTCGTTGCTCTCGAAGGTGGCCACGTAGGCCAACAGACGTGGCACCACCAGGATCCCCACGACCAACGCGATCACCATGAACAGCGAGAGCTTGCCGACCGTGGAGAACACTTCACCGGAACTGACCGCACCGCTGACGGCGATACCCGACAGCAGGGCAATGATGCCGATACCCAGAATATCCTCGACGATCAGCACACCAAAGATCAATTGCGCAAACCGCTCGTTCTTCATCTTCAGGTCGTTGAGTGCCTTGACGATGATGGTGGTCGAGGAGATGGCAAGGATCGCACCCAGGAACAGCGAATCCATGGTGCCCCAATCGAACCAGCGGCCAATCTCGTAGCCGATCCAGATCATCAGCACGATTTCCAGGAACGCGGCGATGAAGGCCGTGGCGCCGACCTTGAACAACTTGCGCAGGCTGAATTCGAGCCCGAGGCTGAACATCAGGAAGATCACCCCCAGTTCGGCAAGGGTCTTGATGGTGTCTTCGTCATGGATCAAGCCGAAAGGCGGGGTGTGCGGGCCAATGATGAAACCCGCAACGATGTAGCCGAGCACCACCGGTTGCCGCAATCGGTGAAACAGGATGGTCACCATGCCGGCCACCAGCATGATCACTGCCAGGTCCTGGATGAAACTGATGGCATGCACGGTGATAGCCTCCTTTGCTATTCAGAATTACGGTACCAATTGTTTCAGGAGGCAGGTTAACACTGCCCATTGCAGGCAAACGTCGGTGCAATATGCGGAAACAGATCGCCGCTATGCCCTACGTAATGGCACGATAGACGTGACGGAGTAGCCTCGTTCAGCGTCCGCCTGTGGACGAGACCCGTCGTAAGTGGCCAACGCCAGAATAGGTGATGCCCCTGTACTTCTGCCAACCAACCGTGAGTTCACTATGGAACCTGGAAACGCCCAGCTGTCGATGACGGTGCTGATGACCCCTGACATGGCCAATTTTTCCGGCAATGTGCATGGAGGAACGCTGCTCAAATACCTCGACGAAGTGGCCTACGCCTGCGCCAGCCGCTATGCCGGCCGGTATGTGGTGACCTTGTCGGTGGATCAGGTGATTTTCCGCGAGCCGGTGCACGTGGGCGAGCTGGTGACCTTCCTGGCATCGGTCAACTACACCGGCAACACGTCGATGGAAGTGGGGATCAAAGTGGTCACCGAGAACATCCGCGAGCGTTCGGTGCGCCACACCAACAGCTGCTTCTTCACCATGGTGGCGGTGGACGACCAGCGCAAGCCCGCCCACGTACCGCCTTTGAAGCCACAGGATGCCGAGGGCACGCGGCGCTTCATCCAGGCGCAGCAGCGCCGGCAGATCCGCCAGGAGCTGGAAAAGCGCTACCGCGACCTCAAGGAAGAACCGATTTAAAGCGCCACGGCTTCGAAACGCAGGCGCGGATGCACGATTCGATCCTGGGCGCGCACCAACTCCAGTTCGTAGCTGGCGCACGCCTGGGTCTCCAGCAGCACTTCGTGCACTGCCGCGGCCGTGAATTCGAAAGCGGCCAGCCAATCATCGCCCAGCAGTAGCCTGGCCAGGAACAAACCGCTGGTCAGATCACCCACGCCCACTGGCTGGCGCGGAAACGCCAGCAGCGGACGCCGCAGGTGCCAGCTGCCTGTGGCGGTGACCAGCAGCATCTCGAAGTCTTCGGGTGATTTGCCGGGGTAGGCCAGATGTTTTACCAGCACCGCTTTCGGGCCCCGGGCCAGCAAGGCGCGCGCCATGGCCACGCAATCCTGCAGGGAGTCGGCCTTGCGGCCGCTGAAGCTGTCGAGCTCCAATTGGTTGGGACACAGCACGTCGGCTGCCGCCACGGCTTCATCGAGCAGAAAGTCGCTGACCTCGGCCGGCACCACGCAGCCTTTCTCCGCATGCCCCATCACCGGGTCACACAGGTACAGGGCCTTGGGATTGGCTGCCTTGACTCGCCGTACCACGCCCAGGATTGCCCGCCCCTGCGCAGCGCTGCCCAGGTAGCCGCTGAGCACCGCATCGCAGTTGCCCAACTCGCCAATCGTCGCAATCCCTTCGACCAGTGCGGGAATGTGTTGCGGCGCCAACACTTCTCCCGTCCACTGACCATACTGTGTGTGATTGGAAAACTGCACCGTATTCAATGGCCAGACCTTGACCCCCACTCGCTGCATCGGGAAAACCGCCGCGCTGTTGCCGGCGTGGCCGAACACGACGTGGGACTGGATGGCGAGCAGGTGTGGTGTACGTTTCATGCAAGGATTCCGGACCGGTGACAGGACTTCATGGCGCGCAGTATCGCGCGAAATGCAGCCTGTACGACAGACCGGAGACACAGTTAAGCTGCGAGCAACCGGTTGGAGCGCACGTTGATGTTGACCCTTGGCAATATGTTCATCCTGATGTTACTGGCCGCAGGTGCGGCTTGGTTGTGGCACAACCATGGCCTGCGCGAGAAGGCGTTGGAGCGGGTCAAGCAGCATTGCGGCAAGCTCGATCTGGAACTGCTCGACGACAACGTCGCCTTCAAGCGCTTTGCCTGGCTGGCCGATGCCAACGGCCGCAAGCGCCTGGCGCGGGTGTACAACTTCGAGTTCACCGTCACCGGCGAGCAGCGCCATGCAGGCATCGCCACGCAGTTCGGGCCGCACGCGGTGCAGATCGAGCTGGCACCCTACCCGTTCGAAGTGAAGACGCCGACCAGTGCCGAGGTCATCGAAATGAGCCAGTGGCGCCAGGAACACAAGCGCTGGCGCCCCTGAGGGTGTCAGTCCTGTGACGGATCCGGCACCTGTGCTCGCAACAACCCTTGCTGCAAGCGCGTTGCGTCCTGCGATGTGTCGAATATCAGCTCCACCCGTGAATCCCGACGCCACTCACTCGGTCTCCATTGGGCGGTTTGTCCTGCCAGCAAATTACTCGATCGCCACCCCTGCGTGCTGTGGATAACCAGCTTGGCGCGATGCCAACTTTCATTTTCCAGCCAACGCCCCAAGGTCTGCAGATCGAGCTGAACCTGTGGGTGCAAACGCCAGCCGATGCTCCAGCCATCAGGGTGATCCTGCACTTGGCATCGGACACGAGACTTATCCACCCATAGATCACCCAGCGCATTGGGGCTGTCTATCGGCTTGTCCACAAAAAGCGCGACAGGCTTATCCACAATCGGCAGTTGATCGAAGCGGATTTCATCGACGTCCCGCCACAGCATTTGAGCTGTGGGTAAATTTTTACTTATACACAGCTCATGAATATCGGATGCTTTGTTCATGATCAGCAATCCCGCAGTGCGCGCGGCTTCCAGCTGTACCGCAGGCAGCGCATTCCCCGCCCTGAGTGCCAGAGCGTCAAGCACCATCACCAGCGGTTGGACGGCCAGGACCCCGCGCCAAGGCGCTTCACCCAGTTGTGCGAGGATCTGCAATGGATGGCCCAGGCCCGACGGCTCGATGAACAATCGGTCCGGACGGGCACTACGCAGCAAGCGGGCAAGACCGATCTGAAACGGCGCTCCATTCACGCAGCACAGGCAACCCCCGGCGATTTCACCGATTGCGATACCATCGTCGGCTGTAGCCAGCAACGCGGCGTCTATGCCCACCAGACCGAATTCGTTGATCAAGACGGCCCAGCGTTCGTCCGCTGGCTTGCACGTCAGCAGATGACGAATCAGGCTGGTCTTGCCGGCGC
>NZ_DJUS01000044.1:0-34189 GCF_002438365.1 Pseudomonas sp. UBA6276 | reverse complement strand
CTTCAACAAGGGCAAGGGCACCAACCTGGTCACCGTGATCGGCGTGCACGTCGAGCCCTTCGGCGGTTACTCCAAGAAGGTCAAATCGCTGAGCGAACTCAAGGACGGCGCGACCGTGGCCATCCCCAACGAGGGCAGCAACAGCGGCCGTGCGTTGATCCTGCTGCAGAAAGCCGGCCTGATCACCCTGAAGGATCCGAGCAACGCTCTGGCCACTCCGAAGGACATCGCCAGCAACCCCAAGAACCTCAAGTTCAAGGAGCTGGAATCGGCCATGCTGCCGCGCGTGCTGGATCAGGTTGATCTTGACATGATCAACACCAACTACGCACTGGAAGCAGGCCTGAACCCGGCCAAGGACGCCTTGGTCATCGAAGGTTCGGATTCGCCTTACGTGAACTTCCTGGTGGCCCGTCCGGACAACAAGGACAGCCCGGCCATGCAGAAGCTGGCCAAGGCGCTGACCAGCCCGGAAGTGAAGGCATTCATCGAGAAGAAGTACAGCGGCGCAGTATTGCCAGCGTTCTGATTCCGAGCGTCACGACGGTTCACCTGAGCGCCGACAGCTTGTACAGTGTCGGCGTTTTGCTGTGTCCGGACGGGGCCCTCCCCGGCAAATGAACCTCGAACCCCGCTCACAGTCGCATACACACCTAGCATCACAGCGCACGCAAAGGAGCCTGCATGGCTGGTCCTCGTTGGAAGGTTGTAGGGGTTGGTCTCTTGTTCATCGCGCTGACCGGCTGTGGTGAAGACAAGCCTATCGAGCCGACGCACCCACGCGTGCGCGTGGAGAATGTGCAGAGCGGCGAATTCGCCGCCGCCGTCAATCTCACTGGCGATGTGCAGGCCCGCATCCAGACCCAGTTGTCGTTCCGCGTTGGCGGCAAGATCATCCAGCGCATGGTGGATGTGGGCGACCACGTCAGCGCGCGGCAAGTCCTGGCCCGCCTCGATCCCAAGGACCTGCAGACCAACGTCGACTCGGCCAAGGCTGCGGTGGCCGCCGAACAGGCCCGCGTGAAGCAGACCTCGGCGGCCTTCGTGCGTCAGCAGAAGCTGCTGCCCAAAGGCTATACCAGCCAGAGTGAATACGACTCCGCCCAGGCGGCGCTGCGCGGTGCGCAGAGCTCGCTGGCGGCGGCCAGTGCCCAGTTGGCCAACGCTCGCGAGCAGTTGAGCTACACCGACCTGGTGGCCGATGCCCCGGGCGTGATCACCGCGCGCCAGGCCGAGGTGGGCCAGGTGGTGCAAGCCACCGCGCCGATCTTCGGTCTGGCCCGCGATGGCGACCGCGATGCGGTCTTCGATGTGTATGAATCGCTGTTCGCCCAGCCGGGTGGACAGCAGCCGATCACCGTCAGCCTGCTCGACGACCCGGCGATCAAGACCACCGGCACCGTGCGCGAAGTCACTCCGGCGGTGTCCGCGCAGACCGGCACGGTGCGCGTCAAGATCGCCCTGCAGGGCGTGCCCAAGGGCATGGACCTGGGCTCGGTGGTCAACGCCTCGCTCGATGGTCCGGGCAAGACCAGCGTCGAACTGCCGTGGTCGGCGCTGACCAAGGACATTGAAGAGCCTGCCGTGTGGGTGGTCGGGGAAGGCGACAAGGTCAGCCTGCGCAAGGTCGAGGTGGGCCGTTACCTGACTGCCAAGGTGGTGATCGCCAATGGCTTGAACAATGGCGACCGCGTGGTGGTGGCCGGGGGGCAGTTGTTGCACCCCGACATGCAGGTGGAAATTGCCCAGGAGCGTCAGCCATGAAAGCGGTGATCGCGTTGTCTGCGGCCGTGCTGTTGCTGGCAGGCTGCTCGAAGGAAGAGCCGGCCCCCGAGCCCATCCGTCCGGTGTTGTCGGTGGAGGTCAAGGGCCTGGACCAGCAAAGCCTGGGTCGCTTCGCCGGCAATATCCAGGCGCGCTATGAAAGCACCTTGGGTTTCCGCGTGTCCGGACGCATTGCCCGCCGCGCGGTGGATGTCGGCAGCCAGGTGGAAAAGAACCAGTTGCTGGCCACTCTCGACCCGACCGATCAGCAGAACCAGTTGCGCGCCAACCAGGGTGATCTGGCCCGCGTCCAGGCGCAGTTCATCAATGCCCAGGCCAACGCGCGACGTCAGCAGGAGTTGTTCGACCGTGGCGTCGGTGCGCAGGCCGGGCTGGACATCGCCCAGACTGACCTGAAAACCGCGCAGTCTTCGCTCGATCAGGCCAAGGCCGCCGTCAGCCAGGCCAAGGACCAGTTGAGCTACAGCGAACTGCGTGCCGACCATGCCGCGGTGGTCAACCAGTGGAAAGTGGAAGTCGGGCAGGTGGTCAGCGCCGGTGAAGAAGTGGTGGTCCTCGCCCGTCCCGACGTCAAGGAGGCGGTCATCGACCTGCCCGCCGGGCTCGCCGAGACCCTGCCTGTCGGCGTGGAATTCCACGTGCAGTCCCAGCTTGACCCCAGCGTCGCGACCACGGGCACCTTGCGCGAGCTGGAGCCACGCCCCGACAGCTCCACGCGTACCCGTCGCGCACGCCTGACCCTGCGTGAGAGCCCTGCGGGCCTGCGCCTGGGTACGGCGATCAGCGTCACCTTGAGTTCCAGCATCGCGCAGCGCCTGGAGCTGCCGGAAACCGCCGTGCAGGATATCGACGGCAAGACCCAGGTGTGGCGGGTGGACGTCCAGAACAAGACCGTGAACCCGCAGCAGGTCACCGTGCTCAGCCGCGACCGTGGCGTCGTGGTGGTGGGCAGCGGTGTGCAGGCGGGCGAGCGCGTGGTCAGCGCTGGCGTCAATAGCCTGAAACCTGGGCAGAAAATCAAACTGGACGAGGCGAGCCGGCAATGAAGGGAAGTTTCAACCTGTCCGACTGGGCGCTCAAGCACCAGTCCTTCGTCTGGTACCTGATGTTCGTCGGCCTGCTCATGGGCGTGTTTTCCTATTTCAATCTGGGCCGTGAAGAAGACCCGGCGTTCGCCATCAAGACCATGGTCATCCAGAGCCGCTGGCCCGGGGCGACGCAAGAAGAAACGCTCAAGCAGGTCACCGACCGCATCGAGAAGAAGCTCGAAGAGCTGGACTCGCTGGACTACGTGAAGAGCTACACGCGCCCTGGCGAATCCACTGTGTTCGTGTACCTGCGCGATACCACCAGTGCCAAGGCGATTCCGCAGATCTGGTACCAGGTGCGCAAGAAGGTCGACGACATTCGCGGGACCTTTCCCCAAGGCTTGCAGGGGCCATCGTTCAACGACGAATTCGGTGACGTGTTCGGCTCCATCTATGCCTTCACCGCCGACGGCCTGAGCATGCGGCAGCTGCGCGACTACGTGGAACAGGTGCGCGCCGAGATTCGCCAGGTCGACAACCTGGGCAAGGTGCAGCTGGTAGGTCAGCAGGACGAAGTCATCTACCTGAATTTCTCCACGCGCAAACTCGCAGCGCTGGGCCTGGATCAGCAACAGGTGGTGGGTGCGCTTCAGGCGCAGAACGCGGTGACGCCAGCGGGTGTGATCGAGGCAGGACCAGAGCGCATTTCGGTGCGAACCTCAGGGCAGTTCAAGTCGGAGAAGGACCTGGAAACGGTCAATCTCAGGCTTAACGACCGTTTCTATCGGCTGACCGACATCGCCGACATCGAACGTGGCTACAAGGACCCGGCCGCACCGATGTTCCGCTACAACGGCCAGCCTGCCATCGGCTTGGCCATCGCCATGAAGGACGGCGGCAACATTCAGGAATTCGGCACCGCGCTGCACAAGCGCATGGACGAGTTGACCGCGCAGCTGCCCGTGGGCGTGGGTGTGCACAAGGTGTCGGACCAGGCCGAGGTGGTCGAGAAGGCGGTCGGTGGGTTCACCAGCGCGCTGTTCGAGGCCGTGGTGATCGTGCTGATCGTCAGCTTCGTCAGCCTCGGCGTGCGCGCCGGTCTGGTCGTGGCCTGCTCGATTCCGTTGGTGCTGGCCATGGTCTTCGTGTTCATGGAGTACAGCGGCATCACCATGCAGCGTATTTCGCTGGGGGCGTTGATCATCGCCCTGGGCCTGCTGGTCGACGATGCGATGATCACCGTGGAGATGATGGTCACCCGCCTGGAGGCAGGTGACAGCAAGGAGGAAGCGGCTACCTTCGCCTACACCTCCACCGCATTCCCGATGCTCACCGGCACGCTGGTCACCGTGGCGGGCTTCGTGCCGATCGGTTTGAACGCCAGCTCGGCAGGTGAGTACACCTTCACCCTGTTTGCTGTGATTGCGGTGGCCATGCTGGTGTCGTGGGTGGTGGCGGTGCTGTTCGCGCCGGTCATCGGCGTGCATATCCTGAGCAAGAACGTCCAACCCAAGCCGGAGCAGCCTGGGCGCGTCGCGCGCTGGTTCCACAGCGGACTGCTGGGCTGCATGCGCCACCGTTGGCTGACAATCATCGGCACGTTGCTGCTGTTCGCCGCCGCACTGTTCTGCATGCGCTTCGTGCAGAACCAGTTCTTCCCCTCGTCCGACCGGCCGGAAATTCTGGTGGACCTGAACCTGCCGCAGAACGCCTCGATCAACGAGACGCGCCAGGCGGTCGATCGCCTGGAAGCGACGCTCAAGGATGATCCGGACATCGTCCGCTGGAGCACCTACATCGGTCAGGGCGCGATTCGTTTCTATCTGCCCCTGGACCAGCAACTGGAGAACCCGTACTACGCCCAGTTGGTGATCGTCAGCAAGGGTCTGGAAGAGCGCGGGGCCTTGACCGAGCGCCTGAAAAAGCGTCTGCGTGACGACTTTGTTGGCATCGGCACCTATGTCCAGGCGCTGGAGATGGGCCCACCCGTGGGGCGGCCGATCCAGTACCGGGTCAGCGGCAAGGACATCGATCAGGTGCGCAAGCACGCCATCGAACTGGCCACCTTGCTGGACCACAACGCGCACATCGGCGAAATGATCTACGACTGGAACGAGCCGGGCAAAGTGCTGCGCATCGACATCGCCCAGGACAAGGCCCGGCAGCTGGGATTGTCGTCCGAGGACGTGGCGAAGCTGATGAACACCATCGTCAGCGGTTCGGCGGTGACCCAGGTCAACGACGATATCTACCTGGTCAACGTAGTAGGCCGGGCCAACGATGCCGAGCGCGGCTCGCCGGAAACCCTGCAGAACCTGCAGATCGTCACGCCCAGCGGGACGTCGATTCCGCTCTTGGCGTTCGCCACCGTGCGCTACGAGCTGGAGCAGCCGCTGGTGTGGCGGCGTGATCGTCTGCCGACCATCACCTTGAAGGCGGCGGTTAGCGACGATATCCAGCCGACCGACCTGGTGGCCCAGCTCAAGCCCGAGATCGAGAAATTCGCCGCAGGCCTGCCGGTGGGCTACAAGGTGGCCACCGGCGGTACGGTCGAGGAAAGCGGCAAGGCGCAGGGCCCGATCGCCAAGGTGGTGCCGTTGATGCTGTTCCTGATGGCGACCTTCCTGATGATTCAGCTGCACAGTGTGCAGAAGATGTTCCTGGTGGCCAGCGTGGCGCCTCTGGGCATCATCGGCGTGGTGCTGGCGTTGGTGCCGACCGGGACGCCCATGGGCTTCGTGGCGATCCTGGGGATATTGGCCCTGATCGGTATCATCATCCGCAACTCGGTGATTCTGGTGACCCAGATCGATGCCTACGAGCGTGATGGCTACAAGCCCTGGGACGCGGTGCTGGAGGCGACCGAGCATCGTCGTCGGCCGATCCTGCTCACCGCAGCGGCGGCCAGTTTGGGCATGATCCCGATCGCTCGTGAGGTGTTCTGGGGGCCGATGGCTTACGCGATGATCGGCGGGATCGTGGTGGCGACCTTGCTGACCCTGTTGTTCCTGCCGGCGCTGTATGTGGCCTGGTATCGGATCAAGGAAGGTGAGGGCGAGGGGAAGGAGGCTTGATGAGCTGAGGGCCTCTTCGCGGGCAGAGCCCGCTCCCACATGATCACCGTCTCATCTGTGGGAGCGGGCTTTGCCCGCGAAGGGGGCGCTGCGGTATGGGGACTAGCGCTTGTTGAGCACCCGCGCCAGACGGTCGCCGCTGAACTGGATCAAGGTCACCAGGGCCACCAGCAGCACGATCACCGTGAGCATGATCTGGCTGTCGAAACGCTGGTAGCCGTAGCGGTAGGCGATGTCGCCCAGCCCACCGGCACCGATGGCGCCGGCCATGGCCGATGAGTTGATCATGGTCACCACGGTGATGGTGAAACCGGCGACGATGCCGGGCCGAGCCTCGGGCAGCAGCACGTGCCAGACGATATGCCAGCGTCGGCAGCCCATGGCCTGCGCAGCCTCGATCAGGCCATGGTCGACCTCACGCAGGCTAACCTCGGCGATGCGCGCAAAGAACGGCGTCGCAGCGATGGTCAACGGCACCACCGCTGCCCACACCCCATAGGTGGTACCCACGATCAACCGAGTGAACGGGATCAGCGCCACCATCAGGATCAGGAACGGCACCGACCTGAACAGATTGACGAACGCGCCCAGCACGCGGTTCAGCGCCGGCGCCTGGTAGATGCCGCCTCGGTCGCTGGTGACCAGCACCACCGCCATCACGACTCCCACCGGCAACGCGATCAACGACGAAACGCCCACCATCAACAAGGTGTCGAGGGCGCCCTGCAGTAGACGGTCAAACCACATAGCCCAGCTCCTCTACCTGTTGTGCCCATTGCCGGGCGCGCTGCAGCAGATGCTCACGGTCATGGGGCGAATTGCTCACCGCCACGACCAGGCTGCCCAGCGCCCGCCCTTGAATGCGTTCGATCCCGCCCTGCAGCAGGCTGACCTGCCCGCCCAGCAGGTTGAACAGCGAGGACAGATCCGCTTCGCCGGTCTGTGCCCCGGTCACGCCCAGGCGCAACACCAGCGCGGCCTCGGGTGTCGGCGCCGTACTGCGCAGACGTGCTCGCAGCTCATCGGATAGGCCGTGTTGCAACGGTGCCAGCAGGGTGCGGCTGACCTCATGCCGAGGATCGCCGAAGACCTGCCACACTGGCCCCTGCTCGACCACCTGGCCGCCCTCTAGCACCACCACGCGGTCGCAGATGGCACGGATCACGGCCATTTCGTGGGTGATCAAAACGATCGTCAGCCCCAGGCGCCGATTGATGTCGCGCAGCAGCGCCAGGATCGACTCGGTGGTCTCCGGATCCAGCGCCGAAGTGGCTTCGTCGCACAGCAGGATCTGCGGGTCGTGGACCAGCGCGCGGGCAATGCCGACGCGCTGCTTCTGCCCGCCGGACAGCTGCGCCGGGTACGCGTCGCGCTTGCCCTGCAGGCCGACTAGTTCGAGCAGTTCACCGACCTTGCGCCAGCGCTCGGCCTGGGGCACGCCGGCGACCTTGAGTGGCAGCTCGACGTTCTGCCACACGGTTTTCGCCGACATCAGGTTGAAGTGCTGGAAGATCATGCCGATGCGTCGCCGCAGCGCCACCAGGCGATCCTCGTCGAAATCACCGATGTCCACCTGATCGATCAGCACGCGCCCGCTGCTGGGCTGTTCCAGCCGGTTGATGGTGCGGATCAGCGACGACTTGCCGGCGCCGCTGCGGCCGATGATGCCGAACACTTCGCCGCGCTCGATGGTCAGGTCGATACCTTGCAGGGCCTGCACCGGACCTTGCGCGCCCTCATAGGTCTTGCCGACGCCGATGAAGCGCACCAGGCTGTTGGCCAGTTGCGGGTGCAGCTCCAGGGGTTCGGCAGGCTGCCGGGCAAGGCCGGCGGTATCGGCCAGCCGGCGTTGGACATTGGTGGTGGGCATACTCACTCCTTCCAGCCGACTTGGTAGAGCTTGCCGTTGATCTTGTCGAGCGAGGCACGCACGACCGGCGAGTGTTGGTAGATATCCACGAACTTGGCCAGGCGCGGATCATCCTTGCGCTCGGGTTTGATCACGAACTGGATCACGTATTCGGGATGGTCGAGGCCGTCGAACAGCAGGGCCGAGCCGGCATCGAAGGTCTTGGCCAGGCGAATGTAGGCCGGGTAGCCCTGCACCAGATCGGCGTCGTCGTAGGCGCGCACCAGTTGCACGGCTTCGACCTGAAGAATCTTGATGCCCTTGGGGTTGGTGAGGATGTCGTCTTCGGTGGCCTTGTAGCCAACCCCCGGCTTGAGGGTGATCAAGCCGGCCTTGGCCAGCAGTTGCAGGCCGCGACCGCTGTTGATCGGGTCGTTGGCGATGGCCACGCTGGCGCCCTTGGGCAGCTCGTCGAAGCTTTTGTAGCGTTTGGAATACAGCCCCACGTTGTTGATGATGCCCGGTGCATAGGGCACCAGGTCGGTGCCGGCCTGGGTATTGGCGTTTTCCAGAAAGGGGATGTGCTGGAAGTAGTTCACGTCGATGTCGCCAGCGGCGAGGCTGACGTTGGGCGCGATCCAGTCGGTGAATTCCACCAGTTTGACGGTCAGGCCCTCTTTCTTGGCTTCCTCCACGGCGGTTTCCAGGGGAATGGCGAAGGCGGCGGTGGTGCCGACGATCAGGGGCTTGTCATCGGCAGCATGGGCCAGGCCGGTGAGGAGGGTGAGGGCGAGGGCGAGGGCGAGTAGCAGGGTGGGTTTGAGCATGGTGTTGGTCCATTGGTTTTTGTGGGGTTGGGGAGGGCCTCTTCGCGGGCAGAGCCCGCTCCCACAATTAACGGGCGAGCGCTCGTGTGGGAGCGGGGCGAGCGGCTGAGCCCTCTGCCCGCGAAGAGGCCTAGTCAGGCACCGCGCTTGTAACTGAAACCGGCATGCCCCTCGGGCAACCCCGGGCCTTGGCCGAAGACCTTTTCGCGCAGCGTGCCCTGGGCATAGGCGGTCTTGTACGAACCGCGCGCCTGCAGCACCGGAATCACCAGATCGATGAAGTCGACGTAGCTTTCCGGCGTGACCGTGCGGGTCAGGTTGAATCCGTCCAGGCCGGTCTCGGCGATCCAGGCTTCGAGTTCGTCGGCAACCTGTTCCGGGTCGCCGACCAAGGTGATGTAGCGTCCGCCCAGAGCGTGCTGGTCGAGCAGTTTGCGGCGGGTCCAGTCGTTGTTCTGCAGGGTCTTGGTGGCCGACTCGATGGCGTTGCCCTTCACGTACTGAATGGGCTCGTCGAGTTCGTAGCGGGCAAAGTCGATCGCGGTGGAGGCAGCGAAGTGGGCGACGCCGGCCTCGGCGCTGGCGTAGCTCAGGTATTCGTCATGCTTGGCCCAGGCCTGGGCCTCGGTGGCAGCGACGATGACCGTGATGCCCATGAAGACCTTCACGGCCTGGGGATCGCGGCCGGCTGCGCGAGCCGCGTCGCGGACCTTGTCCACCTGAGCGCGGGTGGCCTGCTTGTTCTGTCCGCTGATGAACACGCATTCGGCATGCTGACCGGCGAACTGCAGGCCCCGTGCCGAGCTGCCGGCCTGGAACAGCAGCGGTGTGCGCTGTGGCGAGGGTTCACAGAGGTGGTAACCCTGGACCCGGTAGAACTCGCCTTCATGCTGCACCTTGTGGACCTTTTCCGGCTGGGCGTAGATGCGCCGCTCGCGGTCTTCGACGACGGCGTCGTCTTCCCAGCTGCCTTCCCAGAGTTTGTAGAGCACCTCCAGGTACTCGTCGGCCTGATCGTAACGGCGGTCGTGCTCCACCTGCTGGGTCAGGCCCATGGCCTTGGCCGCACTGTCCAGGTAGCCGGTGACAATGTTCCAGCCCACCCGACCGCGGGTCAGGTGATCGAGCGTGGACAGGCGTCGGGCGAACAGATAGGGCGCTTCGTAGGTGAGGTTGGCGGTCAGGCCGAAACCCAAGTGGCGGGTGACCGCGGCCATGGCCGAAACCAGCAGCAACGGGTCGTTGACCGGAAGCTGGATCGACTCCTTCAAGGTCACGTCGACCGAATCCTGATAGATGTCGTAGACCCCGACGATGTCGGCGATGAACAGCCCATCGAAAAGACCGCGCTCCAGCAATTGGGCCAGCTCGGTCCAGTATTCCAAGGTCTTGTACTGGCTCGAAGTGTCGCGCGGATGGGTCCACAGGCCGTGGTTGATGTGGCCCACGCAGTTCATGTTGAAGGCGTTGAGGAGGATCTGCTTCTTGCTCATCAGATCGTCCCCCGGCGTGGTGGCAACTGGTCGTTGAGGTAGTAGTTGCCGATGGCGTGGTACTTCCAGCGCACCGGGTCGTGCAGGGTGTGCACGCGGGCGTTGCGCCAGTGCCGGTCCAGGCCATGCTCGGCCAGGGTGGCCTGGCTGCCGGCCAGTTCGAACAGGGTGCTACCGGCGGCCAGGGAAATTTCGGTGCTGAGGGCACGGGCTTCGGCCACGGCGATCGAGGCGGCGCCAACGTGTTCGGCGGTGGGCTCGGCCTGGGCCTTGTCGAGGATTTCGCCGGCCCGCTCCAACAGCGCTTCGGCGGCGTGCAGGCGGATGGCCAGATGGCCGAAGCTCTTCAGCGACAGCGGATCCTCGACGGCCTTGTCGCTGGTAGCGTCGATCCACGGCCGGGTACGAGTGCGGACGAATTGCAAGGCGTCCTCGAACGCCCCGCGCGCGATGCCGGTGTCGATCGCCGCGTGGAGGATCTGTGCGAACGGGCCGACCGTAGTGGGCCGTTCGAACGCGCTTTGAAACGGCACGATGGCGTCGGCGCCGACCCAGACGTTGTCGAACACCACCGAGCCGCTGCCCGTGGTGCGCTGGCCGAAGCCACTCCAGTCGTCGATGACCTGGACCCCGGCACTGTCGGCGGGCACGAAGGCCAGTTGCTGTACGCCCTGTTCATCGATCACCGAAGTGGGAATGCATTGGGCATACAGCGCACCGGTGGCGTAGAACTTGCGGCCATTGATACGGAAACCGTCGCCGTCGCGGGTCAGGCGCGTGGTGCGGTCGTGGGCGGTACGGGTGCCGAGTTCGGCCAGAGCGTTGCCCAGCCGCTGGCCTGCCAGCACGTCGGCGTAGAGGCGCTGCTGCTGCGCCGGGCTGCCGTTGATGCGCAGCACTTCCAGGGCATAGAAATGATTCTGCGGGATCTGTCCCAGCGAGCCGTCGGCAGCCGCCAGCAGAGCGATGACCTGGGCCAGGGTCACGTTGGACACACCGGCTCCGCCGAACGCCCTGGGCACACTGATGCCGCCCAGGCCGGAGCGGGAGAACAGCGTCAGTTCGGCGTGGGGCAGCTGCCGCTCGCGGTCGCGCAGGGCGCTGTCGCGCTGCAACTGGGGGGCCAGCTGCCGGGCAACCTCCAGCGCCTGCTGATCGTTGGCGATGCGTGCGACGCCGTCGAGGGGGTGGGGCAATAAGCTCATGCTGATCTCCAGCGGTCTGGTCAAATCCAGGAATGGCGTGCAGGCAGGCTGCCGTTCAGGTGATAGGCGCCGACAGCGTGATATTTCCAGCGCACGGGATCGTGCAGGGTGTGCACGCGGGCGTTGCGCCAGTGGCGGTCGAGGTTGAACTCGGCGAGGGTGGCGCGGCTGCCGGCCAGCTCGAAAAGCTTTTCACTGGCCTGCAAGGCGATTTCGGTGGTGATCACCTTGGCCTCGGCCACTGCGATCGAGGCCCGGCCGGCGAGGGCGGCGTCCACCGGCGCCTGACCGATCTGGTCGAGCACGCGGGCGGCCTTGCGCAGCAGTGCCTGCGCGGCGTGCAGTTCCAGCTTCAGGCGACCGATGTCGGCGACCACGAACGGATCGTCGCTGGCACGCTCGACCCCGGCATCGATCCACGGGCGCGATTTTTCCCGGACGAAGGCGATGGTGTCGTCGATCGCCGCTTCGGCAATCCCGGCGTCGATGGCGGCCTGCATCAGTTGCGACACGGCGCCCTGAATGTTCGGTTGCTGTGTCTGGCGCCAGATCTGCACCACATGGGTGTCGGGTACGTGCGCATTTTCGAGCAGGACAGTGCCGCTGGCGGTGGTGCGCTGGCCGAAGCCGGACCAGTCGTCGACGATACGCAGGCCGGGTGTGCCGCGGCGTACGAACGCCATGACCAGACGCTGTTCATCGTCCACGGCCTTGACTGCCACCCAGTGGGCGAACAGCGCGCCGGTGGAGTAGAACTTCTGCCCGCTGATTCGCCCGCCGTCACCGTCGCGGACGATGCGGGTGTTGATTTCCAACGTGTTGCGGGCGCCGCGTTCAGGGCCGCCGTTGCCGATGCGCGCGCCTTCGAGCACGGCGGTGAATAGCGCGTGCTGCTGCGCTTCGGTGGCGGTGCCGCGCAGCATCTGCAGAATGCCGAAATGGTTCTGTGGGATCTGCCCCAGCGCTGGATCGGCGGCGCTGATGAGGCGGAAGACCTCGGCCAGGGTCACGAAACTGACGTCGGGGCCGCCGAAGGCGCGTGGCACGGTGATGCTGCCCAGGCCGCTGGCGGTGAATTGCTCGATCAGTTGCCAGGGCAGTTCACGTTGCTGGTCTCGCCTGGCAGCGTGGGTGCGGGCACTGGCGGCAAGCGCCTGCGCGGCTTCGAGTGCGTCGGCGTCGTTGCGCAGGATCTGCGCAGGCAAGAGCGCCGGACCGTTGTCGGTTGTTGTCTGTGGTTGGGAGTGTTCGAGGGAAATCGAGTGGTTGACCATACCGTCCTCACGTCATGCAGGGCGTATGTCGCCTTGCTTGGATGTACGCAGGTCCGGTGGTCCGGTTCATATACCTTAATCGTTTGTTAAATTTAAATGAACTAACGATTGGGAATATGGATAGATGTGTTTTTACCGCAGTCATGTCATGTAGGAGCGGCCTGTGGCCGCGACGGGGGCGCTGCGGTGTGTCAGGTACAGCGCAGTGTGTCCTTCGCGGGCAAGACCCGCTCCCACGATCGAGGCTCAGGCGGGGCGGGTGAGGGTCTTGACGCCTTCGGTGGTGCCCAGCAGCAGCACATCGGCCGGGCGGGCGGCGAACAGGCCGTTGGTGACCACGCCGACGATGGCGTTGATCTGTGTTTCCAACGCCACCGGGTCGGTGATCTGCATGTTGTACACGTCGATGATGATGTTGCCGTTGTCGGTCACCACGCCCTCGCGGTAGTCCGGGTCGCCGCCCAGTTTCACCAGCTGGCGCGCGACATGGCTGCGGGCCATCGGGATGACTTCCACCGGCAGCGGAAACTCGCCCAGCACCGGCACCAGCTTGCTGCCGTCGGCGATACAGATGAACGTGGTGGCCACGGCCGCGACGATCTTCTCGCGGGTCAACGCAGCGCCGCCGCCCTTGATCAGGTTCAGGTGCTCGTCGCTTTCATCCGCGCCGTCGACGTAGAACTCCAGGTCGCCCACGCTGTTGAGTTCGTATACCGGAATGCCATGGCCCTTGAGCCGTGCCGCGGTCGCTTCGGAGCTGGCCACGGCGCCGTCGAAGGCACTCTTGTGCTGCGCCAGCGCGTCGATGAAGCAGTTGGCGGTGGACCCGGTGCCCACGCCGACGACGCTCTTTTCGCCCAGCTTGGGCAGAATGAAATCCACGGCAGCCTGGGCGACGGCCTGTTTGAGTTGGTCCTGGGTCATGCAAGCTCCGCAGCGGCAGTTGGGGCTCTAGTGGTTGTGGCCCCGAAGGCGCGCATTATAAGGGCAAAACCTTGGTTTTGCCGTGGTCGTTGGCTTAGACTCGTCGGCCCTGCCCGTTATCGTCAGTGATGTCCGCCATGCTCGAACAGTACGTAAAGATGATCCTCACCTCGCGCGTCTACGACGTTGCGGTGGAAACCCCTTTGCAGCCCGCCGGGCAGCTGTCCGAGCGCCTGAACAACAAGATTCTGCTCAAGCGCGAAGACTTGCAGCCGGTGTTCTCGTTCAAGATTCGCGGCGCCTATAACAAATTGGCACAGCTCAGCGCAGAGGAACTGGCTCGTGGCGTGGTCACCGCCTCGGCCGGCAACCATGCCCAGGGCCTGGCGCTGGCGGCGCGCGAGCTGGGGATCAAGGCCACCATCGTGATGCCCAACACCACCCCCGAGATCAAGATCGAAGGCGTACGTTCGCGCGGTGGCATCGTGGTGCTGCACGGCGACTCGTTTCCCGAGGCCCTGGCTCATTCGCTAAAGCTGGTGGACGAGCAGGGCATGGTCTACATCCATCCCTACGACGACCCGTACACCATTGCCGGCCAGGGCACGGTGGCGATGGAGATTCTGCGTCAGCATCCGGGCGATCTCGACGCGATCTTCGTGCCGGTGGGCGGCGGCGGTCTGATCGCGGGCATCGCTGCGTACGTCAAATACCTGCGTCCGGGCATCAAGGTCATCGGCGTCGAGCCGGACGATTCCAACTGCCTGCAGCAAGCCATGCGTGCCGGTGAGCGCGTGGTGCTCCCGCAGGTCGGGTTGTTCGCCGACGGTGTGGCGGTGGCGCAGATCGGCCAGTACACCTTCGAGATCTGCAAGGATCACGTGGACGAAGTAATCACCGTCAGCACCGACGAGATCTGTGCGGCGATCAAGGACATCTACGACGATACCCGCTCGATCACCGAACCTGCTGGTGCGCTCGGGGTGGCGGGGATCAAGAAGTACGTCGAGGCACGGGGTGTGTCGGGGCAGACCCTGGTGGCGATCGATTCGGGTGCCAACGTCAACTTCGACCGGCTGCGCCACGTGGCCGAGCGTGCCGAGCTGGGTGAGGGGCGCGAAGCCATCATCGCGGTGACCATTCCCGAGCGTCCTGGCAGCTTCAAGGCGTTCTGCGAGGCCATCGGCAAACGGCAGATCACCGAGTTCAACTACCGCTACCACACCGGTCACGAAGCACACATTTTCGTCGGCGTGCAGACCCACCCCGAACGCGATCCGCGGGCGGTGCTGGTGCAGACGCTGCAATCCCATGGCTTCCCGGTGCTGGACCTGACCGACAACGAGCTGGCCAAGCTGCACATTCGCCATATGGTCGGCGGCCATGCGGTCCGGGTCAGCGACGAGATGGTGCTGCGCTTCGAGTTCCCGGAGCGTCCGGGTGCGCTGTTCAACTTCCTCGACAAGCTGGGCGGGCGCTGGAACATCTCGATGTTCCACTACCGCAACCACGGCGCGGCCGATGGGCGTGTGGTGGCTGGGCTGCAGGTGCCTGAAGAGGAGCGCCATCTGGTGGCCGGCGCGCTGGCCGAAATCGGCTACCCGTTCTGGGACGAGACGGATAACCTGGCTTATCAGTTGTTCCTGGGGTAGTGATGGAGGGCCTGGCTTGAGTCCGTAGTGTGCCATTCGCGGGCAGAGGGCTCGCCGCCCGCCCCGCTCCCACAAGAGCGACCCCGGCTTATCAGTTGTTTCTGGGGTAGTGATGCAGGGCCTGGCTTGAGTCAGTGGTGTGCCATTCGCGGGCAGAGGGCTCAGCCGCCCGCCCCGCGCTCCCACAGGGTGAACTCGACGGCTGCTACGCTTGTCGATGATGCATCGTCAATGCCCATAGGGATCACGCGTCATGGAAAGCCTGGCGATTCTGAAAGTATTTCACGTCGCTGCCACGGTCGTGCTGCTGGGCAGCGTGGCGGCCGTCATCTACCGTGCCTGGCGCAGCTGGAAGGGCGGCGACCGGCTCCCCTTCGCCAGTACCCTGCAACGGCCCTGGGTGTACGCCTGGGTGGTCATGGCCGTGAGCCTGGTGAGTTTTCCAGTGACGGGCTGGTGGCTGGTGCACCGGGTCGGCTGGCCCTTGGGGCAAACCTGGATTCTCACCGCCGCGGTGTTGTATGTGATCGGCGGTGGGGTCTGGCTGCTGCTGATCAACCGGGTGAATCGCCTGCGTCTGGCGACGGGACTCGATGAGGTCGTCGTTGCGGCCAAGCGGCGCAATGTCTTGATCATCGCGACCGTGGCAGTGGTGGTGCTTTTGTCGATCATCGGACTGATGGTGACCAAGCCTGCCTGAGGCTGCGCATTTAGGTGTACCGCAGCGCATTCTTCGCGGCCGATGACCGCTCCTACGGTTGGCCCTAATTGCTGTGGGAGCGGGCTCTGCCCGCGAAATGAGCGCCGCGGTGGGTCAAGCAGACCGCGGCGCATTCTTCGCGGGCAGAGCCCGCTCCCACAGTACCAGTTAGCAGTTAGCAGTGAGCAGTGAGCAGTGAGCAGTTATCAGCGCAGGGAGATTTCCTTCCAGCCGCGGCGCTTGGCTTCTTCGTGCAGGCGGGGGTCTGGATCGACCACCACCGGGTGGGTCACCTGCTCCAGCAGTGGCAGATCGTTCATCGAGTCGCTGTAGAAATAGCTGTCGTGCAGATCGTAGCCGTTCTCTTCCAGCCAGCGGTTCAGGCGCGTGACCTTGCCTTCCTTGAAGCAGGGCACGTCGTAGCTGCGACCGGTGTAGCGGCCGTCGACCATTTCCACTTCCGTGGCCAGCAGCGTTTCCACGCCCAGGCGCTCGGCGATCGGGCCGGTCACGAAGCGGTTGGTGGCGGTGATGATCACCAGCTTGTCACCCGCGTCACGATGCTGTTGCAGCAAGGCAGCGGCCTTGGGCAGCATGATCGGCTCGATGCAGTCACGCATGAAATCGCGATGCCATTCATCCAGTTGCGCCACGTCGGTCGCCGCGAGGATTTCCAGGGTGAAGTTCAGGTACTCGTTCAAGTCCAGGCGGCCTGCCAGGTAGTCCTGATAGAACTCGTCGTTGCGTGCCTTGTAAGTGTCGGCATCGAGAATGCCGCGGGCGCACAGATAATCACCCCAGGCATGGTCGCTGTCGCCGCCGAGCAGCGTGTTGTCGAGGTCGAATAGGGCCAGGCGCATGAAATGACTCGCATTAAATGGGGAAAAGGCCCACAGAATACGGACTTTTCACATGCGTGCACATAAGCTACGCGGCGTCGTTGCTGCCTTCACAGGCTTTGTGGAACAATGCCAGAACATGCGTTTACGAGGTTGTTGCCGTGATCGACCCCGATGGTTTTCGCCCTAACGTTGGCATCATTCTCACCAATGACGCCGGTCAGGTGCTATGGGCTCGGCGTATCAATCAGGACGCCTGGCAATTTCCACAAGGGGGTATCAACCCTCAGGAAACGCCGGAAGAGGCCTTGTACCGCGAGCTGAATGAAGAAGTCGGGCTGGAACGCCAGGATGTAGAAATACTTGCCTGCACCCGCGGCTGGTTGCGTTATCGTCTACCCCAACGCCTGGTGCGCACGCACAGCCAACCGTTGTGCATCGGCCAGAAACAGAAATGGTTCCTGCTGCGCCTGGTGTCCAACGAGCAGCGCGTGCGCATGGACCTGACCGGCAAACCCGAGTTCGATGGCTGGCGCTGGGTCAGCTATTGGTACCCGCTGGGCCAGGTGGTGACATTCAAGCGCGAGGTCTACAGACGCGCGCTCAAAGAGCTAGCCCCGCGCCTTCTCTCGCGCGACTGACGACGGAGTTCGACCCCGAGCCATGCTCAATACGCTGCGCAAGATCGTCCAGGAAGTCAACTCCGCCAAGGATCTCAAGTCGGCGCTGGGGATCATTGTGCAACGCGTCAAGGAAGCCATGGGCAGCCAGGTCTGCTCGGTGTACCTGCTGGATCTGGAAACCAATCGCTTCGTGCTGATGGCCACCGAAGGCCTCAACAAGCGCGCCATCGGCAAGGTCAGCATGGCCCCCAACGAAGGCCTGGTGGGCCTGGTGGGCACGCGCGAAGAGCCGCTCAACCTGGAAAACGCTGCCGGCCACCCGCGTTACCGCTACTTCGCCGAAACCGGCGAGGAGCGCTACGCGTCGTTCCTTGGTACGCCGATCATTCACCACCGGCGCGTGGTGGGGGTGCTGGTGATCCAGCAAAAGGAGCGGCGTCAGTTCGACGAGGGCGAAGAAGCCTTTCTGGTCACCATGAGCGCGCAATTGGCGGGGGTGATCGCCCATGCCGAAGCCACCGGTTCGATCCGTGGCCTGGGGCGTCAGGGCAAGGGCATCCAGGAAGCGCGCTTCGTCGGCGTGCCCGGCTCGCCCGGCGCGGCCGTGGGGACCGCAGTGGTCATGCTGCCGCCGGCCGATCTGGACGTGGTGCCCGACAAGAGTGTCAGCGACATCGATGCCGAACTGGCGTTGTTCCAGAACGCGCTGGAAGGCGTGCGCAACGACATGCGCACCCTGTCGGCGAAACTGGCCACCCAGCTGCGCCCCGAAGAGCGGGCGCTGTTCGACGTCTACCTGATGATGCTCGACGACGCTTCGCTGGGCAGCGAAGTGACCAACGTGATCAAGACCGGGCAATGGGCCCAGGGTGCGCTGCGCCACGTCGTCACCGAGCACGTCAACCGTTTCGAATTGATGGACGACGCCTACCTGCGCGAGCGCGCCTCCGACGTCAAGGACCTGGGGCGGCGCCTGCTCGCCTACCTGCAGGAGGCGCGTCAGCAAACCCTGGTCTACCCCGACAACACCATCCTGATCAGCGAAGAACTGTCGCCGGCAATGCTCGGCGAGGTGCCGGAAGGCAAGCTGGTCGGCCTGGTGTCGGTCCTGGGTTCGGGCAACTCCCACGTTGCCATTCTCGCGCGTGCCATGGGCATCCCGACGGTGATGGGCCTGGTCGACCTGCCGTATTCCAAGGTCGATGGCATCAAGATGATCGTCGATGGCTACCACGGCGAGGTCTACACCAACCCTAGCGACATCCTCAGCAAGCAGTTCGCCGATGTGGTCGAGGAGGAGCGGCAACTGGCGCTGGGCCTCGACGCCCTGCGCGAGTTGCCTTGCGTGACCCTCGACGGCCACCGCATGCCGCTGTGGGTCAACACCGGTTTGCTGGCCGATGTGGCCCGTGCACAGCAGCGCGGCGCCGAGGGCGTGGGCCTGTACCGCACCGAAGTGCCGTTCATGATCAACCAGCGCTTCCCCAGCGAGAAGGAACAGCTGGCCATCTACCGTGAACAGTTGGCCGCCTTCCACCCGCTGCCGGTGACCATGCGCAGCCTGGACATTGGCGGCGACAAGTCGCTGTCGTATTTCCCCATCAAGGAAGAGAACCCGTTCCTGGGCTGGCGCGGCATCCGCGTGACCCTCGACCACCCGGAAATCTTCCTGGTGCAGGCCCGTGCCATGCTCAAGGCCAGCGAGGGTTTGAACAACCTGCGCATCCTGCTGCCGATGATCTCCGGTACCCACGAACTGGAAGAGGCTCTGCACCTGATTCACCGGGCCTGGGGCGAGGTGCGCGACGAGGGCACCGACGTGCCGATGCCCCCGGTGGGCGTGATGATCGAGATCCCGGCGGCGGTGTACCTGACCAAGGAGCTGGCGCGCCAGGTCGACTTCCTTTCGGTGGGCTCGAACGACCTGACCCAATACCTGCTGGCCGTGGACCGCAACAACCCACGCGTGGCCGACCTCTATGATTACCTGCACCCGGCCGTGCTGCAGGCTCTGCAGCATGTGGTCACCGAGGCCCATGCCGAAGGCAAGCCGGTGAGCATCTGTGGCGAAATGGCCGGCGACCCGGCTGCGGCGATCCTGTTGATGGCGATGGGTTTCGACAGCCTGTCAATGAACGCTACCAACTTGCCGAAAGTGAAGTGGATGCTGCGCCAGGTCAATCTGAGCAAGGCCAAGGAACTGCTGGCCCAGTTGAGCAAGATCGACAACCCGCAAGTTATCCACAGCTCGCTGCAGCTGGCCCTGAAGAACCTGGGCCTGTCGCGGATGATCAATCCGAGTACGCCGAAGAAGCACTGAAGCGCCTGACCTGTGGCAGCCCTCTATGTGGCTGCCACAGGTTTGCCGCTAATAGCCGGCGCCCGGTTCCACCAGACCGACCATGTCCTCACCTCGTTGATGCCTGCGGATATTCTCCAGCAGCACCTCGAAGGCTGAGTGCGGATCGGTCATGGCGCCGATGTGCGGGGTCAGCCAGATTTTCGGATGGTCGAGGAAGGGGTGATCGCTGGGTGGCGGCTCTTCTTGCAGCACATCGACGATTGCATGGGCCAGATGGCCCGAGTCCAGCGCCGCCAACAAGTCGGCTTCCATCAGATGACCACCACGGCCCAGGTTGATCAGGCTCGCGCCCGCGGGCAGCGCGGCGAAGGTCCGGGCATCGAGGATGCCGGCCGTGTCGCTGGTCAGGGGCAACAGGCACAGCAGGATGTCGCAGTTGCCCAGGAACTCCGGTAGCTGTTCGCGGCCGCCGTAGCAGCGTACGTCAGGGAGGGTCTTGAGTGTGCGTGACCAGCCACTCAAGGCGAAGCCGAACGGACGCAGCGCTTCCAATGCCGCCTGGCCCAGGTTGCCCAGGCCCATCACACCCACCCGACGCTTGCTGGCGGCCTGCAGTGGATGGGTCTTCCATACGCCTTGGCGCTGTTGCTGCAGGTAGGTTGGCATCTGTCGATGCAGGCCTAGCACGGCAAAGCCTACGTACTCGATGATGCCTTGGGCGATGCCGGGGTCGAGCATGCGCACCACGCTGACCGATTCGGGCACATGGGCAAGGTCGAACTGGTCGACCCCTGCCGAGGTGGCGAACACCACCTGCAGCTGAGGGAATCGCTCATACAGGTCCGCAGGCGGTTGCCAGGCCGCGAAATAGCGCACCTGCGCCGGGTCGCCGATGTCCGGCCAGAAGCGCAGGGGGATATCCGGTGCGTGCTCGGCGAACAAGGCTTTCCAGGCCGACGCACGCTCGTCGGGGACTTTGAACAGCAGCGTCATAAGGCGGGCTCTCATGGACCATCGGGGTTTACACCGACGATGCCAGATCGCGGCGCAACATTCTCCCGAATCGAGCGGGTCAAACAGAACAGTCGTCCGTAAGAGCGGTGCCGTGTGGGAGCAGTACTCTGTTGGAGGGGGGCTCTGTGGGAGCGGGCTCTGCCCGCGAACGGGGCGCCGCGGTGTGTCAGAGGTACCGCAGCGCTTGTTTCGCGGGCAGAGCCCGCTCCCACAGGGGGGCTGGGGTGCGTCAGAGGTATCGCAGCGCTTGTTTCGCGGGCAGAGCCCGCTCCCACAGGGGTACTGCGGCGTCAGCAGGCGGCGGCGATGGCCTCGCCCAAGGCGCGGGTGGTACCGGTACCGCCGATATCGGCGGTAAGGGGCGCCTGTTCAGGGCCCATGGCCAGGACCTTTTCGATGGCCGCCAGAACCGCCGCACCTGCCTCCGGATGGCCGAGGTGTTCGAGCATCATGGCGCCGCACCAGATCTGCCCGATCGGATTGGCCACGCCCTTGCCGGCGATGTCCGGCGCCGAGCCGTGCACCGGTTCGAACAGGCTGGGGAAGGTGCGCTCCGGGTTGATGTTGGCCGACGGCGCAATACCGATGGTGCCGGTGCAGGCCGGACCCAGGTCGGAGAGGATGTCGCCGAACAGGTTGCTGGCCACCACCACATCGAACCAGTCCGGATGCAGCACGAAGTTGGCCGTGAGAATGTCGATGTGGTACTTGTCGACGTTGACGTCCGGGTACTGCTTGCCCATTTCGGCCACGCGTTCGTCCCAGTACGGCATGGTGATGGCAATGCCGTTGGATTTGGTCGCCGAGGTCAGGTGTTTCTTGGGTCGGCTTTGCGCCAGGTCGTAGGCGAACTTGAGAATGCGATCCACGCCAACGCGGGTCATCACCGTTTCCTGGAGAACGATCTCGCGGTCGGTGCCGGGGAACATCTTGCCGCCTACGCTGGAGTACTCGCCTTCGGTGTTCTCGCGCACCACCCAGAAATCGATGTCGCCAGGCTTGCGATTGGCCAGTGGTGCCTTGACCCCAGGCATCAAGCGGCAGGGACGCAGGTTGACGTACTGGTCGAACTCGCGGCGGAATTGCAGCAGCGAATCCCACAGCGAAACATGGTCGGGCACCACATCGGGCCAGCCCACGGCGCCGAAGTAGATCGCGTCGTAGCCCTTGAGCGTCTCGAACCAGTCATCGGGCATCATCTTGCCGTGGGCCAGGTAGTAATCGGCACTGGCGAAGTCGAACCAGTCCCACTGCAAGTGCAGGTCGTGGCGGGCGGCCACGGCGTCGAGCACGCGAACCCCTTCGGGCATGACTTCCTTGCCGATGCCGTCACCGGGGATCACCGCGATCTTGTAAGTGGACTTGCTCATGCTGCACTCCAGTCATTGATTCATGAGTTGATGAACCTGTGGACTCAGTGTAATCAGTGTTACAGGATTAATAATTGGCCTGCCGGTTAAGCCATTCTTAGATTCAGGTAAACAATCCATGAGCATGATCGATGACCTGAGCTTCTTCCAGCAGGTGGCGACTCGCGCCAGCCTGACCGACGTCGCGCGCCACTTGGGTCTGTCACTGCCGGCGGTGAGCAAGCGTCTGAGCCAGCTGGAGCAGCGCCTGGGCGTGCAGTTGCTGCAACGCACGACGCGACGCTTGTCGCTGACCCCCGAAGGCGAGCTGTACCTGGAGGGCGGGCGGCCGATTCTGCGCCAGCTCGATGAACTGGAAAGTGCGCTGGGTACGCGTCAGCCGACGCTGCATGGCCGGTTGCGGATCAATGCCACCCTGGGCTTTGGCCGCAGGCACCTGGCCCGGGTGGTCTCGGCGTTTGCGCGCCTGCATCCTGAATTGGAGGTTTCCCTGGAGCTGAGCAGCCAGCCGATGAGTCTGCTCGACGATCAGTTCGACCTGGGTGTGTTCATGGGCGAGCCGCCCGATTCACGGCTCATCGCCATCCGTCTGCTGGAGAATCCGCGGGTGCTGTGCGCGGCGCCCGGATACCTTGAGAACATGCCTGCACCGACCCAGGTGGCCGATCTGGCGGCGCACAATTGTATCGTGCTGCGCCAGTTCGGCAGCGACTACGCCATCTGGCGCTTTCACAAGGACGGCCGCGACTATGCGCACAAGGTCACTGGGACGCTGTCGAGCAATGACGGCGAGGTGGCGCTGGGCTGGGCGCTGGACGGTCACGGTGTGATCCTGCGCTCGCGCTGGGATGTGCAGGCGCATCTGAAGAGTGGCCGGTTGCAGGCGTTGCTGACCGACCACCAGGCGCCGCAGGCCGACGTGTACGCGGTGTACCAGCAACGGCGTCACACGCCCCAGCGCATCGTCGCCTTCGTGCATTACCTGCGCGAGGCGCTTGGTCAACGATTACCGTTCGCCATGGTGGAACACGGCTGACTGGCACCTGCGTCCCGTAGCAGCGGCGCGAGCCGCGTCCGGCCTGCATGCGGTGGGTCAGGTGTACCGCGGCGTTGGTGACGCGGCTCGCGCCGCTGCTACAGGGGCTCGTTTTGCGTTTGGGGTGTATGCGGTGGGTCAGGTGTACCGCGGTGTTGGTGACGCGGCTTGCGCCGCTGCTACAGGGGGTGTGCCGGGGTTGGGATTCATAACCTGAAATCATGGTGATACTGACTAATGGTGCATTGTCGTCCTGGGTTTTCGTCTTGTACCTTCCAGCGATCCCGCTCGGTCGAACAAAAATACAGAACCGGTGCAAACATGGGTTACCCGTCGAGGTTTTTGTCGCTGCCGAATTAATCTAACTACAGGATGATTTGCCATGAAAACCTTGTCTTTCGGTGCTGTTCTATCCCTGTTGTACGTGGCCATGGCGTGCGCAACGACCGCTCAGGCCGAGCAGATTACCTTCGTCTCCCAAGGTGGCGTCTACCAGGAAGCGCAAACCAAGGCCATCCTCGACCCGGCCGCCAAACTGCTGGGTATCACCATCAAGCAGGACAGCGTTCCGGACGCCTGGCCCATGGTCAAGGCCCAGGGCGAAACCGGCAAGCCGGTGTGGGACGTGATCGACACCCCACCTTCGAACTGCCTCCGCGGCGGCCGCGAAGGCCTGATCGAACCGCTGGACCTGGCCAAGATGCCCAACGTAAAAGGCATGCCCGAAGCCTATCGCACGCCGTATTCGGTGGCCTATGAGTTCTATTCCTCGGTCCTGGGCTACAACACCAAGACCCTGAAGAAGGTGCCGCAGAGCTGGGCCGACTTCTGGAACGTCAGGGACTTCCCCGGAACCCGCGCCTTGCGCAACGACCCCATGGGCACCCTGGAAGCGGCGCTGATCTCCGACGGTGTGCCGCGCGACAAGCTCTACCCGCTGGACGTCGACCGCGCCTACAAGCGCCTGGCCCAGATCAAGCCGGACATTGCCGTGTGGTGGAGTTCAGGCGGGCAGTCGGCGCAACTGCTCAATGACGGTGAAGTGGACATGCTGATGATCTGGAACGGCCGCGTGGGTGCGGTGAAGAAAGACAACGCCGATGTCGACTTCACCTACAACGACGGCATCCTGCAGAACACCCAGCTGTGCATCCTCAAGAACGCGCCGAACCTGGCGCAGGCAGTCAAGTTCGTCGATACCGCCGTGTCGCCCGAGCTGCAGGCCGATTTGCCCAAGTACATCGACTACGGGCCAGGCAACCCGGCCGCCTTCGCCACCGGCAAGCTCAGCGCCGAACGGGGCAAGGAGCTGCCGAGCTCGCCGGAAAACGCCGCCAAGCAGGCGCTGATGTCCGAAGAGTGGTGGTCGTCGGCCGAAGGCATTGCCGCCAAGGACCGTTGGTTGAAATTCGTCCAGTAAGGCGGCCGCAAGCGTGATCGACTATCTGATTCTCGGCGGTGGCAGCGCGGGCTGCGTGCTGGCCGCGCGGCTGTCCGAAGACCCGAACAAGCGCGTGTGCCTGGTGGAAGCGGGGCGTGACATTGCACCGGGCAAGATGCCTGCGGCCATTGCCAGCCGGTACCCCGGTCGTGCCTATCTGGATGTACGCAACATCTGGCAGCGCCTGACCGCGCGCATGGCCGCCCAGGGCAGCCGTCGCTACGAGCAGGCGCGCCTGCTCGGGGGTGGCTCGGCGATCAACGCGCTGATGACCAACCGCGGTGCGCCGGACGACTACGATGAGTGGGGACGGCTGGGCGCCGAAGGTTGGAGCTGGGACAGCTGCCTGCCGTACTTTCGCAAACTGGAAACCGACTGTGATTTCAGCGGACCCTTGCACGGTGATGCCGGGCCGGTGCGCATCCGGCGTACGCCACCGGCGTTCCTGTCGCCCTTCGTCAAGGCGGTGATGGGGGTGTTGGCGTCCCGTGGCTTGCCCACTCGGGCGGACCAGAACGGAGAGTGGCAGGATGGCGTCTACGTGGGCGCGATCGGGGTGAGCGAGCAGGGCGAGCGGATTCCGGTGTCGGTGTGCTACCTCACCGACGAGGTTCGTGCGCGGCCCAACCTGACGCTGCGTACCGAGTGTGTGGTGGACCGTGTGTTGTTCAAGGGCACGCAGGCCGTCGGCGCCCGCGTGCTGGATCGGGCTGGCGCGGTCGAGGAGCTGCACGCGGCAGAGGTGATCGTCTGTGCCGGGGCCATCCACAGTCCGGCGCTGTTGATCCGCAGCGGGGTCGGACCGCTGGACCAATTGTTGGACCTGGGCGTGCCGCTGGTGGCCGACCGGCCAGGCGTGGGCGGCAATCTGATGGAGCATCCGTCGATCGCCGTGTCGGCGCTGCTGACCACCCAGGGCCGCACGCCGCACGTCGACGAGCATCACGAACAGGCGATCGTGCGTTTTTCATCCGGGCTGCCGGGCACCGTGCCGGGTGACATGCACGGGGCGATCCTCTCGCGTTCCGGCTGGCATTCGGTGGGTTATCGCTTGGGCACGATGTTCTTCTGGGTAAATAAATCCTACTCGCGCGGGCGGGTGCAGGTGACGTCGCTGGATCCGTTGCAGGAACCGGATGTCCGTTTTTCGATGCTGTCCGAAGCACGCGACCTGCAGCGTTTGAAGCAAGCCCTGCGCATGGGCGCCGAGACGTTGTCGGCACCGGGCCTGGACCCGTTGCGCTCCGTGGTGTTTCCATCGAGCTACTCGCCCAGGGTGGCCAAGGTGGCCATGCCGGGGCGCTTCAATGCCTTGCAGCGCGGGGTGTTGAGCCTGCTGCTGGACATTGCCGGCCCCTTGCGCGGATGGGTGGTGCGTGGCTTGGTGACCCAAGGGGTCACCCTGGAAAAGCTGTTGGCCGACGATCGAGCATTGAGCGAATTCGTGCGAGCCAACGTGGGTGGCACCTGGCATCCGTCGGGTACCTGCCGCATGGGCCGGGCGGACGATCCCCAAGCCGTGACCTTGAACGATGGGCGGGTGATCGGCGTGACGGGATTGCGGGTGTGCGATGCGTCGCTGATGCCGGCGATTCCGTGCGCCAACACCAACGTGCCGACCATCATGATCGCCGAGCGCATCGCGGATCTGATCAAGGAGGGGTGACACCGCATTTCTTCAGGTGGCTTGCGGTGCCTGGTTCGCGGCCGATGACCGCTCCTACAGTTGGCTTGCAATGAACCGTAGGAGCGGTCCGTGGCCGCGAAAAGGACTTCGCGGTGTTTCAGATCCCCCAGCCGACGATTCCCTTCACCTCCAGAAACGCTTCCAGGCCCCATTCGGCATATTCGCGGCCATTGCCGGACTGCTTGTAGCCCCCGAACGGCGCCGCAGGGTCCCAGCTAGGGTAGTTGATGTAGACACTCCCGGCGCGCATCTGCAAGGCCACCTGGCGAGCGCGCTCCAGGCTCGCTGACTGTACGTACGCCGCCAGCCCGAACACGCTGTCGTTGGCCATGCGCACCGCGTCCTGTTCATCGGCATACGGCTGGATCACCAGCACCGGGCCGAAGATCTCTTCGCGGGCAATGGTCATCTGCGCATCCACCCTGGCGAAGATCGTCGGCTGCACGTAGTAGCCAGTGCCCAGACCGGCTGGCCGGCCCAGGCCGCCACAGACCAACTGCGCGCCTTCGTCGATGCCGATGGCGATCATCCGCTGGATCGCCCGGTATTGACGCTCACTGATGACCGGGCCCAGGGTTGTCGAAGGATCGTCGGGCGCACCGACTCGGTGGGTCGATGCCGCCTGGCGAGCGATGGCCACGGCCTGATCGTGCAGCGCGGCGGGCACCAGCATGCGTGTCGGTGCGTTGCAGGACTGGCCGCTGTTGCCGAAACAGCCGTTGACCCCCGCCGTCACGGCCGCCTGCAGGTCCACATCGTCGAGCAGGATGTTCGCTGACTTGCCGCCCAGTTCCTGATGCACGCGCTTGACCGTCGGCGCGGCCAGGCGCGCCACTTCCACGCCGGCCCGGGTCGAGCCGGTGAACGAGACCATGTCCACATCCGGGTGACTCGCCATGGCGGCACCCACGGTGGGGCCGTCGCCGTTGATCAGGTTGAACACACCCGCAGGCACGCCGGCGTCGTGCATCACTTCAGCGAAAATGAGCGCGTTGATCGGCGCGATTTCGCTGGGCTTGAGGACCAGGGTACAGCCGGCGGCCAAGGCGGGTGCCACCTTGCAGGCGATCTGGTTGATCGGCCAGTTCCAGGGGGTGATCAAGGCCACCACGCCCACGGGTTCCTGGTTGATCAGCGTGGTACCGCGGCTCTTGCGAAACTCGAAGCTGTCCAGGGTGCGCAGCATCTGCTCAAGGTGCCGCTTGCCGATGCCGGCCTGCCAGTCATGGGCCAGGGCCTGCGGCGCGCCGACCTCCTGCATGATGGCGGCGGCGATGTCGTCGTAGCGGGCCATGAAGGACTCGAGAATCCGTTCGAGCAGCGCCTTGCGCTCGGCTGGAGTGGTAAAGGCAAACTCGGCAAAGGCCCGCCGCGCCGCCGCAACGGCTGCATCGACATCAGCCTGCTCACCCAAGGCGATTTCGGCAAAGGCCTGCTCGGTGGCCGGGTTGATCACCGCCAGGCGCCGCGCGCCGGAGGGCTCGACCCAGCGACCGTCTATATAGAACTTCAACGCGTTGTCCAAAATCGCTCTCCACCCGTGATGAAAAAAACCGATGCCCCTGCGTACCCGTAGCAGCGGCGCGAGCCGCGTCCGGGGTTGTGCGGTCTGTCAGGCGCACCGCGTGTGCCGCCGACGCGGCTTGCGCCGCTGCTACAGGGACCGCGCACGTGGTTGGGTTTGTGCGGTGTGTCAGGCATACCGTGTGTGTCGCCGACGCGTCGGGCTGGTGGTCAGGATAGGAAGGGTTTCAGTGTCACGGCAATTTACTAATAGTTTTCCCAGGCATAAACTCAGGTCATGTCCAATCTTCGTAGAAAGCTGCCCAGTTCCGGCTCCTTGTTCGTTTTCGAGGCGGCGGCGCGTTGCGGCAGTTTTACCCGGGCGGCCGACGAGCTGTGCGTCAGTCAGCCTGCGGTCAGCCGCATGCTTTCGCGGCTGGAAGATCATCTCGGGGTGCAGCTGTTCGAGCGCGTTCGTGGCGGCGCGCGGCTCACCGAAAGCGGGACCATTCTCTATCGCCGGGTCCAGGAAGGCTTCGACACCATCGAATCGGCCATCAGCGAAATCTCCGCCCGCGCCACGGGTATGGAAACCATTACCCTGTCCGTTTCCACCGCGTTCACCACCCACTGGCTGATGCCACGCATGAGCCGTTTCAGCGAGCGTTTTCCTTCGGTGGACATGCGCTACCAGCTGATGTCCGGGCGCATCGGCGGGCCGTTGATGGATGTCGATCTAGGCATGCGCTACCTCGACGTCGGCAGCGTCAAAGCCGCAGACAGCCTGGTTCTGCCGGAAATCACCCTGCCTGTGTGTAGCCCCCAGTACCGCTCTGCAGTGCCGGGCGGCAAGGGCAAGAGCGCAGCCCCGGCGCTGATCCACATGGACAACCAGGACCGCGCCTGGGCCGCGCCTTTCGACCACGGCGGGCGCATCGACAGTGCCCTGGTGTTTTCCGATTATGCCGTGGTCGTGCAGGCGGCTTTGCTCGGTCAGGGTATGGCACTGGGTTGGCTCAACGTGGTGTCGCACTGCCTGGCCAACGGACAACTACTGCCGGTGGGCGATGCGGTGACCGTCAGTGCCCGGCGCTGCTGCCTGGTGACCCCGGCCAACCGTCCGAGCCGGCCGATCGTCGACAGCGTGCGCCAGTGGATCATCGAAGAGATGCAGGCCGACATCGCGCGAATCGACCTGCTTTACCCTCGGCTGGACCTGGCCGGAAAGATCGCCGAGGCCTCCTGAACCCAGGTATGCCGCGATCGCGGGAAAAACGGTAGGTTATGCCCTCAGGTAAGGACAAAACAGAACATATGGCGATTCACCCGGCTGATAATTGAACCACACCCAGCATCTTCCCTTGGTTCATCCTGCGGAGCGCCCTATGTCATTCAAGCAGTTCAAAGCCCTGACGTTCGATGTTGTCGGCACCCTGATCGATTTCGAAGCCGGCATTCTCAACCACGTGCGCGAAGTGGCCGGTGAAGCGGGCAAGGCGTGCAGCGACGACGACATTCTCAAGGCCTACCGCGAAGCCCGAGCCATGCCTGATTCGGGTTGGTGGCCGGACGACCTGGAGCGCTGCTACCACCTGATCGCCGGCAAGCTCGGCCTGCCGGACAACGACGAATATGCCCGCGGCCTGGCCCTGGCCGTGGAAAACTTCCCCGCCTTCCCGGACTCCGTCGAAGCGCTCAAGCGTCTGCACAAGCACTTCAAGCTGGTGGCCACCACCAATTCGCAGATCTGGGCCCTGAACCACATGGCCAAGACCCTCGACGAGCCCTTCGATGTGCGTGTGACGGTCGACGACGTGCGCTTCGAGAAGCCTGATCCGCAGTTCTTCGCCTACACCCGTGGCGTACTGGCCACGCAGGGCATCGTCTTCGAAGAGATCCTCCACGTCGCCCAGAGCCAGTACCACGACATCGGCGTGGCCATGCGTCTGGGCTACCAGACCTGCTGGATCGAACGGCGCCACGCGCAGAAAGGCAGCGGCGGCACCTTGGAATCCGAGCACACCAAGCCGCATTACCACTTCACCTCGCTGGCGCAACTGGCCGACGCGGTCGAGCAGGAACTGGGCTGACAACCGCGGCGCTCATCTGGAGCGCCGCCTCTCGTGGAAACCGGCTATGACTGTGAAGAGTTTGTGGGCGGCCACCGCCCGACCGGGGCCGGCACTGCAAGCGCTGCAGGGCGACCGGCAGTGCGACGTGGTGATCGTCGGTGCCGGCTACACCGGGCTCTCGGCGGCGCATCACATTGCCCTGAGTGGTCGCGAGCCGTTGATTCTGGAAGCCAATACCCTGGCCTGGGGGGCCAGCGGCCGGAACGGCGGCGTGGTGTCGCCCAAGTTTCGGGTCGGCTTTGCGACCCTGATGCAACGCTTCGACCGTGACACGGCGTTGCACATGTACCGCACCGGCTATGCCGCTGTGGACAGCCTGGTGGAAATGGTCGAAAGCCTGGGCATCGAAGACGCCCAACTGCACATGGGTGGGCACATCGCCGCGGCCCACAACGAGCTTGCCCTGACCGGGCTGCGCAACACCGCCGAGTGGATCAAGCGCGAAACCGGCGGCGAGTCGTCACGGATGATCGATGCCGCCCAGGTGCAGGAAATGACCGGATCGAGCATTTTCCACGGTGGGCTGCTGACGCCGAAGGCGGGCGGCATCCATCCGCTCAACTACGCCCGTGGCATGGCCAACAGCCTGCACGAACGGGGCGTGAAGATGTTCATCAACAGCCCGGCGTTGCAGGTTCGCCAAGAGGCTGACCGGGTGATCGTGCAAACGCCTCAGGGTCGAGTCAGTGCCAAACAGGTGGTGTATGCCACCAATGGCTATTCCGACCAAAGCGCCGCGACCGACACCCTGCATCGACGACTGATCCCGTTTCGCAGCGCCATCATCGCCACCGCGCCACTGCCCGCCGATGTACTGGCCAGACTCATGCCCGGCGGTCAGGTCTGTGGCGACACCAAGCGCATGCTGCGCTGGTTCCGCGTGGTCGGCGACCGGCTGATCTTTGGTGGCCGCGGTGCGTTCGGCAAGAACGACTCGGACAGTGCCTTCGCCACCCTGCAACGCAGCATGGGCGTGGTGTTCCCGATTCTGCGTGACCAGCCCGTGACGTTTCGCTGGTCGGGCCTGGTGGCCATGACCCTCGATTACCTGCCCCACGCCGGTCAGCTGGACCCGCGCAGCTTCTATGCCATCGGCTACAACGGCGGCGGTGTGGCGATGTCCACCTACATGGGCAAGCAACTGGCGACCATGACTGCCGGCGAGCCGGTGCAACTGGGGCTGCTGGCGGGCGATACCTTCAAACCCATTCCCCTGCATGCCTTCCGCGCGCCCGGTGTACGCCTGGCCGCCGGTTGGCAACAACTGCTGGATGCCATCGGCCGCTGAGCCGCGAACCTCATTGCCAAGACGAGCCTTATGCCCCCGATCCTGCACTACTCACAACCTCCTGCGGACCGCCAATTGCCCTTGGCAGCCTTTGCCTTGCAGGACGACCCACTGGCGGCCGGGCGTACCGTGCATTTTCATGATCCGCGCAGCGGTTATGTGGTGGGTGCCTCGACCAGTGTCGGCGCCAACCTCTTGATCGAAGACTTTCCCTGGGTCGAGTTGGGGGTCGTGGAAGCTGGCGAGCTGACCCTGCAAGGCGAGGGTTTCGATCTGCGGTTGAAGGCCGGCGATTGTTTCGTGGTGCCCCGTGGCGTGGCGGTGCGCTGGCAGCATCGGGGGCAGTTGCGCCGCCTGTTCATGGCCTTCCCCGGTTTGCCGCCGAGCAACGACATGCCGAACACGCCGCTGAAGATCGACTTCACCCAATCACTGCCGCCCAGCGATCCACCGGCCGCCACGGTACTGCTCACGCCGACCCCCAAGGCCTGGAGCGAAACGCTGTTCAGCGCGGCCAATCTGCGCATCGGTCTGTGGCAGTGCGAGGCCTATGCGCGCAAGCAGGTGCAGCCAGGCTACAGCGAGCTGATGTTCATCCTGGAAGGCGCCGTGACCCTCACGCCCGAGCAGGGCGAGGCGTGCACGGTGAGCGCAGGGGAGGTCGTGGTGGTGCCGGCAGGCGCGACCAATGCCTGGGCCAGCACGCAGACGGTGCGCAAGGTGTTTTGCATATTGAGTTGAGACGGTGAGCTGGCTGGATGCGGTGCGGCTGTCAAACCGCCCGCACCAGACTGCGCAACGGCACTGCGCTCTTGAGCACCGGGCTCTTGATGACGATGTAGCTGAAATACTTGTCGATGCCGATGTTCTTGTCGAGGATCGACTCCATCAATTCCTGGTAGTGCTGGATGCTGCTGCACAGGAACCGCACCAGGTAGTCATACCCACCGCTGATCAAATGGCATTCGAGCACCTCGTCGATGTTGCGGATGCTGGATTCGAACTTCACGAAATCGGCGCGCTTGTGGTCCGACAGGGTCACTTCGGTGAACACCGTGACGGAGCTGGCGAACTTGGCCAGGTTGACGTGCGCTTCGTAGCCACTGATGTAGCCCGCCGATTCCAGGCGCTTGACCCGTTGCAGGCAGGGGCTGGGTGACAGGCCCACTGCTTCGGCGAGGCTGACGTTGGTCATGCGTCCGTCCTTCTGCAGTTGCACCAGGATATTGATGTCGATGCGATCCAGTTTCGTTGCAGCATCCATGGGGTGAACCTCGTCAAGTCAGAACATGAACGTGGGCCTCAGGCGTGCAATGCCGTTTGATGGGCATGGGCGAGGTCCGCAAGGCTGGCGTACTCACAGCGCTTGCCGTCCAGAGCCTGGGGCGAAAGATTCCATGGCTGGCGATGATCGCGGTGCAGGGTGCACACCGGAAAATCCACACGCAGGTTCCATGGGTCATCCGTTTCGGTACTGCGCACTGGCAGTAGCTGCGAACGCTCCAGGTCCAGGCGCTGCAGCTCGCTGGCGAGGCTGCTGTGCCAGGCGTCGTTGCAAGGCTCGATGACCGCATCGAATGCCACCGGCAAACGTTGGGTCAGGGCGCCGACATCGATACCCTGGGGTGGGGCGATCAGTATCAACCGGTAGAACTTGCTCAGGTATTGCAGGGCACCGGGGGCGTCTTCGAAGATCGGCCAATGGGCTGACGAGCTACCGAAGGCAACACTTTCATCCCAGCCGGGAATCACATGCAATCGGTGCGCCATGCGTTGGTACAGCTGGCCGTGGAAAGCGCTGGCACTGGCGTTGCCGCCCGCCTGGCCAAGCTCCTGGGCGATCTCGCGATAGGCGCCCAGCAGTTGCTCGTCGCTGCTGGGCGTTCGGCTCTGCACTGACAAGGGTCGCAGGCCTTCGAGAATGCCCCGTTCACGGTCGACCAGGGTGGCATAGGAGAACCCCAGCGCCTTGTACTGTGTGACTTTCATGATCGGCTCCCGAGCGACGGTATGAGTGGCTTCCCTGCAGACTTCTACAGCTTCTCCGGCGTAGGAGCGGTCCATGGCCACGAAGAGCGCGACGCAGTGTGCCAGGTGTACCGCGGTGCATTCTTCGCGGCCGATGACCGCTCCTACGTTTAGCCCTGATCCCTGTAGGAGCGGCCCGTGGCCGCGAAGAGCGCGCCGCCCGCCCCGCTCCCACAGTCAGGCCCCGGCTTTTGCCAATGCCTTGTCGAGCATCTGCAAGGCCTCTGCCACCTGCTCCTCGGTGGTCACCAGCGGCGCCAGGAAACGCACCACGTTGCGGTACAAACCACACTTGATCACCAGCAGCCCCGCATGGCGCGCTTCGTCGATGACGCGTTGGGTGAGGTCGACATCCGGGCTGTGCGCGGCATCGTCCTTGACCATCTCGATCGCCAGCATGAAGCCCAGGCCACGCACTTCACCAATGCGCGGGTAACGTGTCTGCAATGCCAGCAGGCCCTCGCGCAATTGCAACGCGCGTTGCTCGCCTTGGGCCAGCAGGTCCTCACGTTCGAACAGGTCCAGCACCGCCAGTGCCGCCGCGCAGGCCACGGCGTTACCCCCATAGGTACCGCCCAAACCGCCTGGGGTCGGTGCGTCCATCATCTCGGCCCGACCGACCACGCCCGACAGCGGCATGCCACCGGCCAGGGACTTGGCCACCGTGACCAGATCCGGCTGGATGCCGGCATGCTGGAAGCCGAACATTTTCCCCGTACGACCGAAACCGGCCTGGATCTCATCGGCGATCAGGACAATGCCATGTTGCGTGCACAGCGCGCGCAGCGCCTGGAGGAATTCGACCGGCGCGGCCAGAAAACCGCCGTCGCCCTGCACCGGCTCGATCAGGATCGCCGCCACGCGATCCGGTGCCACGTCGCTGGCGAACAGTTCGTGCAACTGCGCCAGGGCGTCCTCGCTGCTGATGCCGCGGTAGGCATTGGGGTAACTGGCGTGATAGATCTCCGCCGGGAACGGGCCGAAGTTCTGTTTGTAGGGTTGGCTCATGCCGGTCAGGGTCACGCCCAGAAGGGTGCGACCGTGGAAGCCACCGCGGAACGAAATCACCGCCGGCCGGTTGGTATGGCTGCGGGCGATCTTGATGGCGTTTTCCA
>NZ_DJUS01000045.1:19307-27655 GCF_002438365.1 Pseudomonas sp. UBA6276 | reverse complement strand
CGCCCGGCATGCTCGGCATCGGTATCGGCGGCACGGCCGAGAAAGCTGCGGTAATGGCCAAGGAAGTGCTGATGGAGTCCATCGACATCCACGAACTCAAGGCCCGCGGCCCGCAGAACCGTATCGAGGAGATCCGTCTGGAGCTGTTCGACAAGGTCAACCAGCTGGGCATCGGCGCCCAGGGACTGGGCGGCCTGACCACCGTGCTCGACGTGAAGATCATGGATTACCCGACCCACGCCGCCTCGCTGCCGGTGTGCATGATCCCCAACTGCGCCGCGACCCGTCACGCCCACTTCGTGCTCGACGGTTCCGGCCCGGCCGAACTGGAAGCGCCGGACCTGAACGCCTACCCGGAAATCGTCTGGGAAGCCGGCCCGTCGGCTCGCCGCGTCAACCTCGACACGCTGACGCCTGAAGAAGTGCAAAGCTGGCAGCCGGGCGAGACCATCCTGCTCAACGGCAAGATGCTCACCGGTCGCGACGCGGCGCACAAGCGCATGGTCGAGATGCTGAACAAGGGTGAAACCCTGCCGGTGGACCTCAAGGGCCGTTTCATCTACTACGTCGGCCCGGTCGATCCGGTCCGCGAAGAAGTGGTTGGCCCGGCTGGCCCGACCACGGCCACGCGGATGGACAAGTTCACCCGGCAGATCCTCGACCAGACCGGCCTGCTGGGCATGATCGGCAAATCCGAGCGTGGCCCGACCGCCATCGAAGCGATCAAGGATCACAAGGCTGTGTACCTGATGGCCGTGGGCGGCGCCGCCTACTTGGTGGCCCAGGCCATCAAGAAATCGCGCGTGGTGGCCTTCGAAGAGCTGGGCATGGAAGCCATCTACGAGTTCGACGTCAAGGACATGCCCGTGACCGTGGCCGTCGACAGCAAAGGCGAGTCGGTACACATCACCGGCCCGGCCATCTGGCAGGGCAAGATCGCCGAAAGCCTGGCGGTGGAAGTACAGTAAACGCTGCGTGCGACCCACGAAAGCCCGGCCATCGTGCCGGGCTTTTTCGTTTCAGCCAGTTTGTCTAGCTGGCACATTTGACAGTATCGGATGCGTTGAGCAGACCGGCTCTGAGCCTCTCCGCCACCGGCATCAAACGCACCTGGGCCTACCTGGCCAACCAGCCCGCGGACCGGGTCAGCACCGTCACCGAACACACCGAGGCCGGCGCGGGCAAGGTGATCGAGCGCTTCATCTGGGCCACCCCCAGCGCCTCCATGCAAGCGCTCAACCTGAGCGGTCGCTGTGTCAGGCATTACGACACGGGCGGCCTGCACCAGCGTTCGGCCCTGAGCGTCAACGGCGCGGTACTGTGTGAAAGCCGTCGACTGTTGCGCGGCGACAGCCAAGCGAACTGGCAGGGCACCGATGAACAGGCCTGGAATGCCCTGCTGGACACCGACGCGCTCACCCACCAGTACCAGCTCGACGCCACCGACACCCTGATCACGCAGATCGACCCGCAGTTGCACCGCCAGCGCATTGCCTACGATCGACTTGGCTTGCAAAAGGCCAGTTGGCTACGTCTCAACGGCCAGGGCGAACAACCGGTGGTGATTGCCCAGCACTACAGTGAAAGCGGCCAACTGCTGCGCAAGGAACAAGGTAATGGCGTGCTCAGCACCTTCACCTACGACCCTTGCGATTTGCGTCTGGTCGGCGTGTGCGTCGAGCGTCCGGCTGGCCATCGACTCGGGGCGCAACGCCTGCAGGATTTGCGCTACAGCTACGATCCAGCCGGCAACGTGACGGCAGTGGAAGACACGGCGCAGGCCACCCGCTTCTGGCGTAACCAGCAGGTGCCCGCGCAGAGCCGCTTTGTTTATGACAGCCTCTATCTGCTGTGGACGCAGGGTAGACCGGATGGCGTCGACAACGGCGCCCTGCGTTACAGTTACGACGACTTGATTGGCAGCGGCGGGCTTGAAGTCGATGGCGAGGGTGCTCTGATCAGTCGCGAAGAGTACTACCCTTTCGGCGGCACTGCCGTGTGGGCGGCACGCAACGAACTTGAGGCCTGCTACAAGACCTTTCGCTATTCGGGCAAGGAGTGCGACGCCAGTGGCCTGTATTACTACGGCCACCGCTGTGTGATCAGCAGCCAGAAGATTGCCCTGAAGACTGCGTAAAGCGCACACGGCAAGTTGCCCCAAGCGGGGCAGCTTGCCGTGTGTACCCCTGCCCTTGGCGTCTCACTCCCCCCTCCCTACACCCACCTGGAAGCCTTGCCTACCTATCACTTCTACGGATACCACCAAGTATTCGCGCACCGTAAAACGTCAGGCTGTCATTTCCCTGAACGAGTGCGAACCATGAACACGCCTGAACTGCCCGACCCCATCTTCGACAACGACGAAGACCTGACCCCTGAAATCGAACTGCCGGCTGAGCAGGAGCCGGTCTACAACCCACTGTTCGAAAACCTCGTACCCCAGCAGCCCGAAACCCGCATCGCCGGGCGCCTCAGCTTCGCCGACGCCATGCCGCAGATGGGCATGAGCTCGGTGTTCGACATCATCCGTCAGCCCAAGCTCGAATTCACCAGCCGACTGCGCAACCTGAGCGACGCCGACGGTGACCTGGCCTACGACAATGCCATGTGCTACGCCAACCAGATCGCACGCTCCTTCCGTGAAGAGCAGGTCTCGTCCGGCCGCAGCCTGCCGCTGATCGCTCCGCAAACCGGCGTGCGCGCCTTGGTCAACGTCGGCCCCAGCTACCCCAACCTGTTCAAGGAAAACTGGGACCAGTTCTGCAAGGTCGGCGCCATCGAAGCCATGGACGGACCAGTGGCCTACCTGGGCTCGCTGCGCCGCTTCGCCGCCGAAAAGATCGAAGGCGCCTCCACCTCGCCCCTGCGCATCCCGCTGGCGGTGCGCCGTCCCGATCTGGACCAGATGCTGATCGACGAGCAAAGCACCTATCAGAGCCGGCCCATGCTGGACCTGGTCAATGACGTGCTGACCCAGGGCATCAACAAGTACCAGAAAGAGCAAGACGATGTGCGGCCGATCCACCAGCTACTAGCGGAGAAGAAACACCCGTTCGTGTTTCCGTATCACTTCGCGCATCAGCAGGTGAGTCTGGCGTTGGGTGGAGAGAAGCCGGGGCTGGGGGAGGTCAATTACGCCCTGGCGACCCGCGACTTGGAACAACCTGTCGGCCAAAGCCACGCCTTGCCGCTGATGTCAGGTTTGAGCCCGGTGCAGCAACGTCTGCTTGTTCAGCCAAGCCTGTTTCCGGCCCTGGGCCGGACACTGAGTGATAACTCGTGGTATTCCCCTGTCCAGTCCAACACCTATCTGTGGACTACGGGCACTACACATTTCGAGGTGCCGGTTCAGCCTGCAGTCTCGAATGTCACTCATCACGAGCAATACAGTCTGATCATGATGACCTTGCAGCACAACGGCGTTACGCAGACCGTTAGCCTGAGAGCTCATGGCTTGCGCGAGGGGAGCGGCGGGTCATGGCCGCTACCTACCGCCCATAACGATCTGAATCAGGGCATCTGTTTACGTATCACGTATGATCCAGCCGATAACGGCGGCCGGCCCCTCGAGGGTGAGTTTCATGCGCCTTTGCTGATTGACGTGATGGCCAAAACCGACGGTGTGATCCGTATCGGTCGCCGTCTGAGCGTGAGTATCTATACCGGCAGTATTGCTGGCCAAGGCCGTAACCTGACTGCCGAAGAAACCCTTTTCTTCCGCGAGCACTACGGCATCGAGCAACTTGTATTCGACAACTGCTCGTTGAGCCAAGTGAATACATTTTGCCAGACAACAGGTGTAGATGCCGATCAGTTGCAGTCACTGATTGCGCAGAAGCGGGCTTTCCCGCAGCTTTCACCGAACTGTCCGATAGGTAACAAGACCGGTTCAAGCAGGCCGGAGCGGCGCATGCCCAACCCAATGAGCTACGGGGCAGTCTACGTCAACGGCACGGGCGGCCAAGACAACTACAAATCAGGAGCCAACACAGAGCAATACAACAACGCCTTGAATTTCTGGCAAGGAGCCGACACCTCTCCCTTGTTGCTGGGCAATACCTCTCTTGACCGTTTCGACCGGATGCAGCGCATGATCCGTCTGCAACGCTGGACGAATATCCCGTTTGCCGAACTGGATACGCTGATTGTGTCGGCCATGCGCGCCGAGGGCGATGCCAACCCGGCGTTGCAGCCTAATCAGAACACCCTGCGCACCCTGGGCGCCTATCGCTACTTCAACCGCCACTACGGCATCGGTGCGGAAGAGTTCGCAGCGTTTATACACGACATAACCCCCTTCGCCAGTGGCGACACGCTGCCGTTGTTCGATCGCGTCTTCAACAGCCCAGTGCTGTTCGGCACCCCACTGCAGTTGGATCAAACCGCGTTCACCCAAACCCCGTCCGACATGGACTCGCAAAAGACCATTGGTCAATTGTGCGCCGGTCTGGGTCTGTTGCACGACGAGACGTCTTTTGGCGTGGCGGCAGCCAATACCATTGCTCACGTCGGCACGCTCAAGCGCTCGTTGCCAGTAGTGTCGGCGCTGTATCGCCAAGCGCGCATTGCTGCCCTGTTCAGCATCAACGTGACCGACCTGGATGGCTTGCTGCGTCTGATGGGCGGCGTCGAATTCGTGCGCAAATGCACGGCCGGTGTTCTGCTGCCACGGGAAGCCGGCGCAGAAGCCGAAGCGGACGTGCTGGACATTCTGATGCAACTGGATGAGTGCGTGCGTTGGCTCAAGACCCACAAACTGACCGTGTCCAAATTGCGCGACATGGTGGACGCCGGCCCGGTTCCGGTAGCCGCACCCAGCCTGCTCGAGCGCTTGGAACAACTGGCCGGCGACACGCGTACCCAGGTCGTGACGGCCGCCGCTGTTGCTGCCCTCAACCTGCCCGCCAAATCTACCGGCGCGGCCATCGACTGGTTCGCCGAGCTGGGCAAAGGTGCTGCGCCTGTGATCGACACACATGGTCTGGTCAATGCCCCGGCGCTCACCGTGGAAGACAGCGACGCGGAGCAACTGGTGGCCAAAGTGACTGCATTGGTCACAGATCAGGGCCTGACGGACACTGACAAAGCTGCCGCCATTACCGCGCTGAGCGAATTTCTGCTCGATGCCCTCACCCAGCAACAGCGCCTGGTCGAAGCCCTGTTGCAGGAACACACCACCCTGCTGCCGGAACTGGCCGTGCTGGTGGGTCGCTGCGCCGAGGTATCGCCCCAGCAGTTGCTGGTCGGCGTGCTGCAGGCCTGGCCTGCCACCGGTGCGGCCAGCGAAGCCGGCATTGCCGCGGTGCTGGCCCAGCTGCATCAGGTCAGCGCCTGCGCCAAGGCCCTGAGCTGGGTCGGCATCGGCGCCAAGGCGCTGCGTATCTTGTTGGTCAATCCGGCTTGGCTGGGCACTGCCAAGCTCTGGCCGCTGAGCCTGGACAACCTGCGAGCGTTCAAAGCCTACGACGGCTTGTTCGACACCCTGAGCCAACCCGAAGAACGCCTGCTGGGCTACCTGGAACAGGCCAACGCGCTGGTTTCCAAGCGCCCTGGCAAGCGCCAACTGGCTGTGCAGGCGCAAACCTGCAATGCCGCAGTGTCGGCCCTGCTGGGCTGGCGCGAAACCGAAGTGGCGCTGCTGACCGAGCTGCTGCCGCAGAAGACCGCCAAGACCGTCGCGCACATCGACTGGCTGCGCCGGGCGCAGGCCGTGTCGCTCGAGACGGGCCTGAACGCGGCGACCTTGCTGCAAGCCTGCTCGCTGACGGCCGGCAGCCCCGAGGCTGACTGGCAGGCGGTAGGCCAGGCGGCGATGGCGGCTGTTCGCGCTTAAGCCTGAAGCATCGGCGTCGACCCCTTCGCGGGCAGAGCCCGCTCCCACAAGGATTCAAAGTGTTCACAAAATCCTTGTGGGAGCGGGCTCTGCCCGCGAAGAGGCCCATACAGGCAACCCAAAAAACCCTTGAACCACCACACAGGAATCCATGCCATGACCATTGCAGCAACCCTCAACGAAAGCTTTCGCGACGCCCTCGTCGCTTATTACCTGGGCGAATTGGTGCCCAACGACACCACCCTGCAGGAACTTGGGCTGACCGAAAAACTGCGCACCGAAAACGACCTGTACGAGTACCTGCTGCTCGACACCCAAGTCACCCAGGCCGTGGAAACCAGCCCGGTGGCCAGCGCCATCGCCAGCCTGCAGCAGTACATCAACGGCGCCCTGCTGGGCATGGAGCCAGGTTATGACGATGTACGCTTCAGCGAAGCGCTACTCACCGAGTGGCGCGACCAGCGCAACCAATACCCGCTGTGGGCCGCCAACCAGCAACTGGCCTGGTACCCGTCGCTGTACATCGACCCGTCGTTGCGCATGAAGAAGTCGGCGTACTTCCAGCAGCTGGAAAACGACATCAACCAGAACCGCATCAGCGTCGACACCACCCAGGAAGCGGTCCAGGCCTACCTGGCCAGCTTCGAGGAAGTGGCCAACCTGACCATCATCAACGGCTACATCGCCGGCACCGACTTCAAGGAGTCCAACTACTATTTCATCGGCAAGTCTCGCGCCGAAGGTGCCTATTACTGGCGTTCGGTGAACATGTCCGAGCGCAGCTACCTGTCCGGCACCGCGGGCCCCAAGCAGGACAACCCGCAGCCAGGCGCCTGGTCGGACTGGAAACGGGCCAACCTGCCGATCTCGGAGGCCGCGATCGAGAAAACCATCCGTCCGGTGTACTTCAATAACCGGCTGTTCGTGACCTGGGTCGAATTGATCGACAGCGTCGACCCGGCAGGCAGCGGTGATCTGGAAGCTGTACCGCCGAAAAACGGCACTTATGAATTCCGTGAGCTGGCCAAGCCCAAAGCCACATCGAAGCTGCGCTTGAACCTGACGTACAAAAAGTACGACGACAGCTGGAGTGCGCCGCAGTGCTACATGGAAACCGAAGTGGATCCTGTTGCCATTACCTACCAGTGGACGGATGAAGAAAAGGATAACCCCGAGTACGGCACTCACAAGATCGACCTCGACACCATTGCCGTCGTCGATGTCTCGACCAACCCCGAAGCGTTATTCCTGGCCATGTATGCCGGTTACGTCAAGGGTTCCAGTACTACCGACGGCCGCTTGGACAAGTACCGCCTGCTGAAAACCCTGAAGATCGACAAGAACTTCAACAGCTTCGATCTGTTCCCGGAACACGGTCTGGTTGATGGCACTGAGGAAGAAAACGAGGAGGAGGACAAAAGACTGAATCGTAATCTGGTCATGCGCGTCGGCATCCTGTTCGCTGCCGCCGATACCAATGCCGGGCGCTTCCAATTCCCTGTAACGGGAGTCTCGATCCGAATCAAGCCTTCTAGCCAAACCACCTGTCCTCATTCGGGAACCAGTGGCCTGCAAGGCTGGAACTATGCAGGCTGGCAGCCACGAATCCTGCACACCGTCGATGGCGACGACATCCAGTGGGATGAAGCCAGGCGCGAAATCAAGTTTACGACGCGAGTCAACACGCGTTTTGCAAAAGAAAGCGGCATCAAGATCACCTCGACTACTGGCACCGAAAGGTACGAATTTGAATTTTATCTGCCAGAAGATGATGGCGAGATTATGGCGACTCTGCTGCCCAACTCCCGACTGACCTGCACGGCCGGGGTGTTTTCGAGCCCCTATCGGGGTCGGGTATGGCTCATGTTGCCAGGAGGGTTGAATGGTCTGATATCAGACGAGAACGAACAACACGTAACTTTTAGTCCTAACGGTCACCATACAGACCTCGCTGGTAAAAGGGTAAACAGAGACCTGTTGCGTCGAGTCCAGGCCCGCCCAAGTGATCTTGTCTCATTGAACACCTTCAACCTATCGAGCGGCGGCCTACACCCCACGAGCTACCCCGTATACAGTTCCGGAGACCTGAAGTTTCTGCAGTTCCTCGCCCGACCAAGCTCAATGAGTAATCCCACGCCTGAGAGCAACCGGCTCAAGGTCAATCTTAAGGTGGGTTCGGCTCAAGACACTTTATTGCCTAATCAGGACTCACAATCGGCCACTATCAAAATCAGCCCTGAAACCCTTCGCCCTGATTGGAACGTTACCTGGCCAGACCACGAGAAAAAATTCACGATCATCCATGGCGTGTATGTCATGGAGACCAATGGCACCAGCAGCACCGGCATAGGCCATGCCATCAAAGCCACAGAGATCGAGCTTGAATTCATCGGCGACGACGCCCACTTGATCGCCCCGAAAATCTCGTATTACACCAACGCAACCCTGGGCACTGCCGAGTACATCGACTTCGACCGTTCCACCATCGCCCGCAACGACCGCGACAACGGCCCTC
>NZ_DJUS01000045.1:0-18979 GCF_002438365.1 Pseudomonas sp. UBA6276 | reverse complement strand
TCGGTCAACGGCAGGCTGCGCGCCTTCGAGCAACGCCTGAATGAACAGCAACGCCTGACCGCCGAGAGCGAAGCGGCCAACGACGGCAAGTCGCTGATCACGTTCCCGCAACCGCGCCTGCAGCTGATGCCGTTCACCGCCGACCCGACCGTGCCGGAGCTGGACAGCCCGTACTTCCGTATCGCCTTGAACCGCGAACTGGTGCAGAACTGGGACACCACCGAAGCACGCCTACGCAACCTGCGCCACAACCGCACCCTGGACGGCAAGCCGCTGCAACTGCCGCTGTTCGCAGCGCCCTTGGATCCGCGGGCGCTGATGTCCGCCTACGGCAGCGGCGCTGCAGGTGGCGGTGCCGGCCGACTGCTGGGCCAGGAAATCCCGCACTACCGCTTCAATATCATGCACAACCGCGCGACCGCTGCAGTGGAAAACCTGATCCAGTTCGGCAGCACCCTGCTGTCACTGCTCGAACGCAAGGAAGGCGCGCAACTGCAGGAAATGCAGCAACAGCAGGCCTGGGACATGGCCAAGCAGGCGGTAGTCCTGCAACAGCTGGTGCAGCAGGTGGAAACCGAGGGCCGTAAGGCACTGCTGGCCAGCCGCGCCATCGCCGAAAGTCGTCTGGCCTACTACGGCAAACTGGCCGATGAAGTGGTCAATGCCGGTGAAGTCGCCGCCGGTGTCCTGCACCTGCAGGGACGGGTGATGGAAGGTATCGCCTCGATATCCCAAGGCATCGGTGAAGCGCTGAAGCTGCCGCCGAACGAAGTCAGTGCGGTAGGCGGCGTCATCGCCGGTGGCGCTGGTGGCGCCATTGTAGGGGCCGGCTCTGGTGGCTGGCGGTTGGAAGGTGCGACCGGTATTGCCACTGCCGGCGCGCAACGGGTCGCCACCTCGTGTCGCGGCGCTGCCGAGGCACTGGACCGCGCCGAGCAGTACCGTCGCCGTCACCAGGAATGGATGCAGGCCGAAGAGCAAGCCCAGCGCGAGATCGAACAGATCGATGCGCAACTGGCCGTGCACGACGAGCAGGCCAAGGTCACCGCCGAGCAGCTGCGGCAGACCGAAGTGCTGGTGGAGCAAGCCGCTACCACCTACCAGTTCCTGAGCAAGCGCTTCACCAGTGCTCAGCTGTACCAGTGGCTCAATGGCCAGTTCGCCACCTTCTATTACCAGGCCTACGACACCACCCTGTCGCTGTGCCTGGCCGCCGAAGCGTGCTGGCAGTACGAGATTGCCGACTTCAAGACCCGCTTCGTTCAGCCCGGTGCCTGGAAGGACAGCTACCGCGGCCTGACTACCGGCGAGTCGCTCAAGCTCAACCTGATGAAGATGGAAGCGGCCTACCTGCAACGCAACGATCGCAAGCTGGAGATCACTAAAACGGTATCGGTGCGTCGGCTGCTGGAGACTGCAGAAAAACCATGGACCACCGTGGTGCAGGACCTGAGCAAAGACGGAGGGCTGAAAATCGAACTGAGCAAAGCGCTGTTCGAGCGTGATTACCCTGACCAGTACCTGCGCCGCATCAAGCGGGTCAGTGTGACCCTGCCCGCTGTGCTGGGACCGTACCAGAACGTCGCGGCCATGCTGACGCAGACGTACAGCCAGGTTCAAATGAGTGCCGACCCCGACGCCACCCCTTGGGAAAACATGCGCGCCAGCCAACAGATCGCGTTGTCCAGCGGCATGGATGACGACGGCATGTTCACGCTCAACTTCGACGACGAACGCTACCTGCCCTTCGAAGGCACCGGTGCGGTGTCGAACTGGAACCTCAAGTTCACTCGTTCGACACCCGAGCTGTTGGCATCGCTGAACGATGTGATCCTGAAAATCAGCTACACCGCCGTTTCGGCGTAACCGCAGCAGCCTGCTCGCACGTTCAACGTGCGAGCAGGCTGCCCCTGCCCCTCAAGCCGGGCGGCCGCAAAGGTCGCACCGGCATCTGTGCTTCTACTTACCCGCTCCTTGCGGCGTAATCTGGGGTACTACAAGTTTGCAATCCGCCACGCCTCCCTCTCTCTATGGAGGTCTGAGCGGCGTGGAGCCCTGTGCGCCTGGGCTTGGCAGGCCCCGGGAAACCCTTCCTTACACTGCCTCGGCCAGTCTGCCTACCTATCAGTTCTACGGATACCTCAAACCACCCGTTGCGGAAGAACATCAGGTTCGTTTTTCATTCCAAGAGCACCTGATCATGAACACGCCTGAACTGCCCGATCCCATCTTCGACAACGACGAAGACCTGACCCCTGAAATCGAACTACCGGCTGAGCAGGAGCCGGTCTACAACCCACTGTTCGAAAACCTCGTGCCCCAGCAGCCCGGGACCCGTATCGCCGGTCGCCTCAGCTTCGCCGACGCCATGCCGCAGATGGGCATGAGCTCGGTGTTCGACATCATCCGCCAGCCCAAGCTCGAATTCACCAGCCGACTGCGCAACCTCAGCGACGCCGACGGTGACCTGGCCTACGACAATGCCATGTGCTACGCCAACCAGATCGCACGCTCCTTCCGTGAAGAGCAGGTCTCGTCCGGCCGCAGCCTGCCGCTGATCGCGCCGCAGACTGGCGTGCGCGCCTTGGTCAACGTCGGCCCCAGCTACCCCAATCTGTTCAAGGAAAACTGGGACCAGTTCTGCAAGGTCGGCGCTATCGAGGCCATGGACGGACCGGTGGCCTACCTGGGTTCGCTGCGCCGCTTCGCCGCCGAAAAGATCGAAGGCGCCTCCACCTCGCCACTGCGCATCCCGCTGGCGGTGCGCCGTCCCGATCTGGACCAGATGCTGATCGACGAGCAAAGCACCTACCAGAGCCGGCCCATGCTGGACCTGGTCAATGACGTGCTGACCCAAGGCATCAACAAGTACCAGCAAGAACAAGACGATGTGCGGCCGATCCACCAGCTGCTGGCAGAGAAGAAGCATCCGTTCGTGTTTCCGTATCACTTCGCGCATCAGCAGCTGAGTTTGGCGTTGGGTGGGGAGAAGCCTGCGCTGGGCGAAATCAACTACCGCATGAGCCCCGCCTTGCCAGGTGCCCAGTCTGCCTATGGTCAGCTTACCGCTGACGGTCGCGTTGCACAGATAGCCCTGAGCGACCTGAGCCCCAGTATGCAAAAGGTGCTTCAAGGCCCGTCGCTGTTCAGTCACTTCTACATCAGCCTGCATGACGTGCTTGGGAAAGGCGGCTATAGCAGTCCTGACGTCTACTGTCTGCGACCGTACAATGCAGCTAACGTCGGTTTTCTGCTGGCTGCTCAAGGGGGTGTAGGAGCCATAGAGCCCGCAGCCGACCATTTGATCTGGAGCTTCGACAGGGGGGCTACCGATACGGAGCTTCTGCTTCGAGATTCGCAGGGTGGTAGCAAGCGCCTGCCGCTGAAATTGCAGTCTCGTGGCAGTCATTACAGTTATCCGATGAACTACGCTATCAACAGTGTTCCTCGCTACTACAAGACGCTGTTCGTTACCTATCCGGGTGATGCAGACGCCTTGGTCGAAGCAGCCGGGCATAGCTGCGAACTGTCGATTCAAGCGCGATCCTGGTACGGCCTCGAGCCGTGGAGCCCCAGCCCGCTGACCGTTGCACCGTGGAAACTGACCTTCACCGCGGATCGCGACTACGAGCTTACCGCCGAACAGCGTTCATTCTTTCAGGACCACTACGGCCTGACATTCAGCCATGCGGCGATGAACCCGCTGACATCCATGGACAGTTTCCTGCACGCCACCGGACTGGACAGCGAGGCTTTGGAAGCGCTGCTGGCGGTCAAGGGCTTTGCGCCGATCAAAACGGCCTACTGGAATGTCGAGAACCCTGCAGATTCTGACAAGAGTTTCCCGCACGCCAACCACTACGGCGCCTGCTATGTGAATGGTGTGGGCGGTGCAGACCCTGGCACACGCCAATACAGCTACCGTAAGAATGCCATGGGCGTGGCACAGGATCCCGGCAGCAACAAATGGGTCTTGACCAACACCAGCCTTGAGCGCTTCGATCGACTGCAGCGCATGATTCGTCTGCAGAAATGCACCGGCCTGCCGTTTGCCAAGCTCGATACCTTGGTGGTTGCCGCCATGCGCTCCGAAGGCGACGCCAACGCCGAGATGCAGCTCAACGCCAACACCCTGCGGGCCTTGGGCACTTATCGCTACCTGGATCGGCATTACCGGATCGATGCCGAAGAGTTCGCGGCGTTCATGTACTACGTGTCGCCTCATGCCACTACCGGTCAGGTGCCGCTGTTTGAGAAGGTGTTCAACACTCCGGTGCTGTTTGACACTGCGCTAGTAATCGACGACGTCGAATTCAAACTGGATTCCGCAGAGCCTGCTGATCAAAAAACCATCGCGCAGCTGTGCGCCAGCCTGAACGTTCAGCCCGGCATCGAGTTCGAGCGTATTGCCAATACAACCTTGGGCCTCCCCACGCCGCTGCGACGCTCCTTCGCCGTGCTTTCCTCGCTGTACCGTCAGGCGCGCATCGCGCAGATGTTCGGCCTGTCGGTCAACGACTGCTGTGAACTGACCGAGCTGCTGGGTGGCAGTGCCTACCGCACCCTGGTCGCCAGCGGTCGTTTGAAGGCGCTCGAGTCTGACGGCAAGGACATCCTTGACGTGCTGATGGAGCTGGATTGGGCGGTGCGTTGGCTCAAGGATAACAAGCTGACCGTGTCCAAGTTGCGCGACATGGTGGACGCCGGCCCGGTTCCGGTAGCCGCACCCAGCCTGCTCGAGCGCTTGGAACAACTGGCCGGCGACACGCGTACCCAGGTCGTGACGGCCGCCGCTGTTGCTGCCCTCAACCTGCCCGCCAAATCCACCGGCGCGGCCATCGACTGGTTCGCCGAGCTGGGCAAAGGTGCTGCGCCTGTGATCGACAAGCATGGTCTGGTCAATGCCCCGGCGCTCACCGTGGAAGACAGCGACGCGGAGCAACTGGTGGCCAAAGTGACTGCATTGGTCACAGGTCAGGGCCTGACGGACACTGACAAAGCTGCCGCCATTACCGCGCTGAGCGAATTTCTGCTCGATGTCCTCACCCAGCAACAGCGGCTGGTCGAAGCCCTGTTGCAGGAACACACCACCCTGCTGCCGGAACTGGCCGTGCTGGTCGGTCGCTGCGCCGAGGTTTCGCCCCAGCAGTTGCTGGTCGGCGTGCTGCAGGCCTGGCCTGCCACCGGTGAGGCCAGCGAAGCCGGCATTGCCGCGGTGCTGGCCCAGCTGCATCAGGTCAGCGCCTGCACCAAGGCCCTGAGCTGGGTCGGCATCGGCGCCAAGGCCCTGCGCACCTTGCTGGTCAATCCGGCCTGGCTGGGCGCTGCCAAGCTCTGGCCGCTGAGCCTGGACAACCTGCGAGCGTTCAAAGCCTACGACGGCTTGTTCGACACCCTGGGCCAACCCGAAGAACGCCTGCTGGGCTACCTGGAACAGGCCAACGCGCTGGTTTCCAAGCGCCCTGGCAAGCGGCAACTGGCGGTGCAGGCGCAAACCTGCAATGCCGCGCTCGCAGCGCTGCTGGGCTGGCGCGAAACCGAAGTGGCGCTGCTGACCGAGCTGCTGCCGCAGAAGACCGCCAAGACCGTCGCCCACATCGACTGGCTGCGCCGGGCGCAGGCCGTGTCGCTCGAGACGGGCCTGAACGCGGCGACCCTGCTGCAAGCCTGCTCGCTGACGGCCAACAGCCCCGAGGCTGACTGGCAGGCGGTAGGCCAGGCGGCGATGGCGGCTGTTCGCTAACGCCTCCGGGTGACCGCAGCGCCGCCTTCGCGGGCAGAGCCCGCTCCCACAGGAATTCGAGGTGTTCGCGAAACTCGTGTGGGAGCGGGGCGGGCGGCGAGCTCTCTGCCCGCGAAGAGGCCCTCACTGTCACCCCAAAAAACCCTTGAACCACCACACAGGAATCCATTCCATGACCATCGCAGCAACCCTCAACGAAAGCTTTCGCGACGCCCTCGTCGCTTATTACCTGGGCGAACTGGTGCCCAACGACACCACCCTGCAGGAACTTGGGCTGACCGAAAAACTGCGCACCGAAAACGACCTGTACGAGTACCTGCTGCTCGACACCCAAGTCACCCAGGCCGTGGAAACCAGCCCGGTGGCCAGCGCCATCGCCAGCCTGCAGCAGTACATCAACGGCGCCCTGCTGGGCATGGAGCCAGGTTATGACGATGTACGCTTCAGCGAAGCGCTACTCACCGAGTGGCGCGACCAGCGCAACCAATACCCGCTGTGGGCCGCCAACCAGCAACTGGCCTGGTACCCGTCGCTGTACATCGACCCGTCGTTGCGCATGAAAAAGTCGGCGTACTTCCAGCAGCTGGAAAACGACATCAACCAGAACCGCATCAGCGTCGACACCACCCAGGAAGCGGTGCAGGCCTACCTGGCCAGCTTCGAGGAAGTGGCCAACCTGACCATCATCAATGGCTACATCGCCGGCACGGACTTCAAGGAGTCCAACTACTACTTCATCGGCAAGTCTCGCGCCGAGGGTGCCTATTACTGGCGCTCGGTGAACATGTCCGAGCGCAGCTACCTGTCCGGCACCGCGGGCCCCAAGCAGGACAACCCGCAGCCCGGCGCCTGGTCGGACTGGAAACGGGCCAACCTGCCGATCTCGGAAGCGGCGATCGAGAAAACCATCCGTCCGGTGTACTTCAACAACCGGCTGTTCGTGACCTGGGTCGAGATGATCGACAGCGTCGACCCGGCAGGCAGCGGTGATCTGAAAGCCGTCGAGCCGGAGGGCGACGGCACGTACAAACACCGCAACCTGCCCAAACCCAAAGCGACCTCGAAGCTGCGCTTGAACCTGACGTACAAGAAGTACGACGACAGCTGGAGTGCGCCGCAGTGCTACATGGAAACCGAGGCAGACCGAGCGGCGATCACCACGGCGGCCGGCCTTCTGGATGTTCACTCGATTGCGGTCGTCGATATGTCGGCGAACCCCGAAGCGTTGTTCCTGGCCATGTACGCCGGTTACGTCAAGAGTCCAGATAGTGCCGATGGCAGCTCGGACAAGTACCGCCTGCTGAAAACCATGAAGATCGACAAGAACTTCAACAGTCTCAATCTGTTTCCGATCCGCGGCGTGGTCGATGACGCCCCCGACAAGGGACCTAGCTTTGAGTTGGTGTTGCGCATCGGCCTGCTATTCGCCGACGCTGATACCAATGCCGGGCGCTTTCAGTTCCCCGTGACCGGGGCATCGATCCGGCTCAAGCTCCCTAGCACGACCACGTCCCCTCATGACGGAACCAGTGGTGTGCCAGGGTGGAACCATGGCGGCTGGCAGGAGCGCATCTCGGATGCCGTCGATGGCAGCGATATCGAGTGGGATGAGGTCAATCGGCAAATCACATTCACGACCCGGATCAATACGGAGTTCAAGAAGGAAACCGGCGTCAATATCGTGTCTGATACCGGTAACCTAACATACGCATTCGAACTGGATCTGCCTGACGATAATGGATCCGAGTGGGTAACCCTGGGCCGAAACTCATATCTTTCAGCCAGTCAGGGTATCCTCTCAAGGCTTTTTTTAGGGCAAATCGTCGTAACCACGCCCACCGTTTCAATTACAGATTTGTTTCGAGATCGTCATAACGGCGATATCATCACGTTTATACCTATCAACGGGAGGGCGGATCTCGCGGGCAAAAGTGTCAACATGGGGGTTCTGCGTCGACTAAAAGCCCGGCCACCAAGTGAAGTCATCACATTGAATGCTTTCCATTGGCTGGACGGCACAACCGCCACGAGCCGCCCTACATTCAATGGCGGAGACCTACTTTTTCAACAGCTACTCGCACGCCCCAGCTCGATGTTGGATCCCACGCCTGAAGACAACCGGGCCAGAGTCAATCTGAGCGTGAGCCAGGCTTACTCCTCGCTGCAGCCAACCCAGCATTCGCTATCGACCACTATCAAAATCAACGCTGTATCGCTGCGCCCTGATTGGGGCGGCGAATGGCCTGGCGGAGTGAATAAATTCACGATTATCCACGGTGTGTTTGTCATGGAGACCAACGGCACCAGCAGCACCGGCATAGGCCATGCCATCAAAGCCACAGAGATCACGCTTGAATCCGTCGGCCACGACGCCCACTTGATCGCCCCGAAAATCTCGTACTACAACAACGCAACCCTGGGCACTGCCGAGTACATCGATTTCACCGGCTCTACCATCGACCGTAACGACCGCGACAACGGCCCTCGCCAGCCCATCCGCATGAACACCCTGTTCGCCCGCAACCTGATCGAGCGTGCCAACATCGCCCTGGAAAACCTGCTGTCCTGGGAAACCCAGCACCTACCCGAGCCCGCCTTGGCCGAGTCCGGCAATCAGCCGTTCATGGACTTCAAGGGCGCCAATGGCCTCTACTTCTGGGAGCTGTTCTTCCACCTGCCGTTCCTGATCAGCCATCGCCTCAACACCGAGCAGCAGTTCAGTGACGCCGAGTACTGGCTCAGCTTCATCTTCGATCCGACTCGTCGCAGCGACAGCAGCGGCCGCCCGGACTACTGGAACGTGCGCCCGCTGGTGGACGAAATCAGCCGCGAACGCTCCACCCGCGCGCCGATCGATCCGGACGGCATCGCCAGCGACAACCCGGTGCACTACCGCAAGGCCGTGTACAACCACTTCATCAAGAACCTGATCGACCGCGGCGACAGCGCCTACCGTCAGTTGACCCCGGACGCCTTGAACGAAGCCAAGCTGTGGTACGTCCGCGTGCTGGACCTGCTGGGCCCACGCCCGGACAAGCGCCTGGTCAGCGGCTGGGAGCCGATCACCCTGAACGCCCTGGCCAATTCGGTCAACGGCAGGCTGCGCGACTTCGAGCAGCGTTTGAATGAACAGGCACGCCTGACCGCCGAGAGCGAAGCGGCCAACGAGGGCCAATCGCTGATCATGTTCGCGCAACCGCGCCTGCAGCTGATGCCGTTCACCGCCGACCCAACCGTGCCGGAGCTGGACAGCCCGTACTTCCGCATCGCCTTGAACCGCGAGCTGGTGCAGAACTGAGACACCACCGAAGCACGCCTGCGCAACCTGCGCCACAACCGCACCCTGGACGGCAAGCCGCTGCAACTGCCGCTGTTCGCAGCGCCTTTGGATCCGCGGGCGCTGATGTCCGCCTACGGCAGCGGCGCCGCAGGTGGCGGTGCCGGCCGACTGCTGGGCCAGGAAATCCCGCACTACCGCTTCAATATCATGCCCAACCGCGCCACCGCTGCGGTGGAAAACCTGATCCAGTTCGGCAGCACCCTGCTCTCGCTGCTCGAACGCAAGGAAGGCGCGCAACTGCAGGAAATGCAGCAACAGCAGGCCTGGGACATGGCCAAGCAGGCCGTAGTCCTGCAACAGCTGGTGCAGCGTGTGGAAACCGAGGGCCGCAAGGCGCTACTGGCCAGCCGCGCCATCGCCGAAAGCCGCCTGGCCTACTACGGCAAACTGGCCGATGAAGTGGTCAATGCCGGTGAACTGGCCGCGGGCGCGCTGAATTTGCAAGCACGGGTGATGGAGGCCATAGGCTCGGTATCCCAGGCCATTGGTGAAGGTCTGAAGGTAGCACCGAACGACTTCAGCGCTGTGGGCGGTGTGATCGCCGGCCTGGCCGGTGGCGCCATTGTCGGTACCGGCACCGGTGGCTGGCGTCTAGAAGGTATACCCGGTATCGCGACGGCCATCGCCCAAGGCGAAGCTACCGCCTTCCACGGTGCTGCCGAGGCGCTGGACCGCACCGAGCAGTACCGTCGCCGTCACCAGGAATGGATGCAGGCCGAAGAGCAGGCCCAGCGCGAGATCGAACAGATCGATGCGCAACTGGCCGTACACGACGAGCAGGCCAGGGTCACCGCCGAGCAGCTGCGCCAGACTGAAGTGCTGGTGGAGCAAGCGGCTACCACTTACCAGTTCCTGAGCAAGCGCTTCACCAATGCTCAGCTGTACCAGTGGCTCAATGGCCAGTTCGCCACCTTCTACTACCAGGCCTACGACACCACTATGTCGCTGTGCCTGGCTGCCGAAGCGTGCTGGCAGTACGAGATTGCCGACTTCAAGACCCGCTTCGTTCAGCCCGGTGCCTGGAAAGACAGCTACCGCGGCCTCACCGCCGGCGAGTCGCTCAAGCTCAACCTGATGAAGATGGAAGCGGCCTACCTGCAACGCAATGCTCGCAAGCTGGAAATCACCAAGACCGTCTCGGTGCGCCAATTGCTGGAAACCGCAGAGAAGCCATGGGCCACTGTGGTGCGGGATCTTGGCAACAACAGCGGTCTGGAAATCAGACTGGAACAGAGCCTGTTCGACGAGGATTACCCTGGCCAGTACCTGCGCCGCATCAAGCGCGTCAGCGTGACCCTGCCCGCGGTATTGGGGCCGTACGAGGACATCGCCGCCGTGCTGACCCAGACCTACAGCAAGGTCGAGATGAGCGACGTGATCGATGAGAACCCTCGAGAGAACCTGCGCGCCAGCCAACAGATCGCCCTGTCCAGCGGCATGGATGACGACGGTATGTTCACCCTCAACTTCGACGACGAGCGCTACCTGCCGTTCGAAGGTACTGGTGCGGTGTCGAGCTGGAACCTCAGGTTCACCCGCTCGACGCCCGAGCTGCTGGCATCGCTGAGCGATGTGATCGTGAAGGTCAGCTACACGGCCGCCTCGGCGTAACCACCCATCCGGCAGCGAGGCTCTATACCGGATGCCCTCGCTTGCCTACCTATCACTTCTAAGGATACCGCCCGGCCACTGGCCGGGCGGACACTTCATCACTTTCTCTTTTCAGCGATTTCCTCATGAACACATCGAACGACAACACGTTGGCCATCAACGCCCCGTCGCTGCCCAAGGGCGGCGGCGCCATTCAGAGCATCGGCAAAGGCTGGGGTGCGGTCGGCACCACCGGTGCCGCCAGCTTCGATATTCCCCTGCCCGTTTCGCCGGGCCGCGGCACCGCGCCGCAATTGGGCCTGAGCTACAGCAGCGGTGCCGGCAACGGCACCTGCGGCATGGGCTGGGGCCTGAGCCGCAGCAGCTTTGCCCGGCGTACCAACAAGGGCGTCCCGGCGTACACCGCCGACGACGAAATCCTCAGCCCCAGCGGCGAAGTGCTGGTGCCTGAGCGCAATGCCCAAGGAGTCATTGTCAGTACCCAGGTCGAGACCTTCCGCGGCCTGGCACTGGGCACGAAATACCAGGTGACCCGCTATTTCCCCCGTGTGGAAGACAGCTTCTCGCGCATCGAGCGCTGGCAGCGCGATGCACAGGAGCCGGGGTTCTGGCTGATGCACAGTGCCGACGGCGGCCTGCATGTCTACGGCAAGCGTGACAGCGCGCGCATCTTCCCGGCCGATGCTCCGGAAAAAGTCGCGCAGTGGCTGTTGGAAGAGTCCGTCTCGCCCAACGGCGAGCATATTCTCTACGAATACGAAGGCGAAGATGGCCGCGGCCTCAGCGCTGACGATGAGCGCGAGCACAGTGCCCAGCGCTACCTGACCCGCGTGCGTTACGGCAACCTGCAGGCGTTCGCACCGCTGTACCTGTGGGATGAGAGCACCCTGCCGACGCATTGGCACTTCGACCTGGTGCTGGACTACGGCGAGCGCAGCATCGAACAGGGCAGCGTGCCCACCTATGCACCCAGCCAAGCCTGGCCGGTACGACCCGACCCGGTGGCCGATTTCGCCTACGGCTTCGAGGTGCGCACCCTGCGCCGCTGCCATCAGGTCCTGATGTTTCATCGCTTCGCCGAACTGGGCGCCGAGCCTCTGCTGGTCAGCCGCCTGTGGCTGGAATACCGCCAATGCCAGGGTTACAGCCTGCTGACGGCCGTGATCAACCAGGCAGTGGACGGTCGCGAGATCGAAGAGCTGCCGCCACTGGAGTTTCGCTACGAGCATTTCGGTTTCGAAGGCTATGCCTATCAGCCGTTCGAAGCGATGCCGGGGCTGGATGACGGGACCGCCTACCAACTGGTGGACCTGTACGGCGAAGGCTTGGCCGGGGTGCTCTATAACCTGGATAACGAGTGGCTGTACCGTGAACCGCTGCGCGACGCTGCCCAGGCCGACACCGACGCCGTGGTCTATGGCCCGTGGAAAGCGCTCGCCGCGCAACCGGTGGCCGATAGCCGCAAGCCGGCCCGCCAGTTCCTCAGCGACCTGACCGGTGACGGGCGTCTGGACTGGGTGGTGGCGCAGCCGGGCTACAGTGGTTTCTTCACCCTCGACGCCGACCAACGCTGGACCGGGTTCACTCCATTCAGCGCCTTCCCGCTGGAATTTTTCCAGGCCGAGGGGCAGATGGCCGACCTCATGGGTGACGGTCTGCAAGACCTGGCCATGATCGGCGGGCGCAGCGTGCGTCTGTATGCCAGCGATCGCAAGCAGGGTTTCACCGCGCCCCGTGAAGTGGCCCACACCCACGATGCCTTGCCGACACTGAGCAACAGCAGCAGTGAATTGGTGGCCTTCAGCGACATACTGGGCAGCGGCCAGCAACACTTGATCCGCATTCGCCACGATGAAGTACGCTGCTGGCCGAATCTGGGCCGTGGCCAATTCGGCAAAAGCTTCAAGCTGGCCAGCCTGCCGTTCAGCTACGGCGAATTTGACGCAGCGCGAGTACGCCTGGCCGACCTCGACGGCTCCGGTGCCAGCGACCTGATCTACCTGCACAGCGAGCATGCGCAGATCTTCCTCAACCAGGGCGGCAATGGCTTTGCCGACCCGGTGTTGCAGGTTTGGCCCGAGGGGCTGCACTATGACAACACCTGGCAGGTCAGTGCCGCAGACCTGCAAGGGCTGGGCTGTTCGAGCCTGGTGATCAGTGTGCCGCACCTGCACAACCGACACTGGCGGCTGGACTTCAACCGCGGCCGCAAACCCTATCTGATGGCCGGTTCCAACAACAATATGGGTGCCGACAGCCGCGCGTACTACCGCAGTTCGGCGCAGGAATGGCTGGACGAAAAGCAAGAACTGTTGGCTGCAGGCGAGAAGCCGGTGTGCGAACTGCCATTCCCCATGCACCTGGTGGTTCGCCAGGTCCAACATGACGAGATCACCGGCAATACCCTGACTCAGCGCTTGAACTACCGCCGTGGCTACTACGATGGACGCGACCGCGAAGTGCGCGGCTTCGGCCTGCTGCTCACCACCGACTCCGAAGCCCCGTCGGACGAGGCCGAACCGTCTTCCCCGCCACTGCTGACCAAGACCTGGTTCCACACCGGACGGGCGGTGGACGAAGTGCTGCACGGCGTCGATACCCATGATACCGAGGCACGTGCCTTGGGTCCGGTGCTGCTGCTCGATCACGACGGCGTCACGGGCAACGACAGTATCGTCACCGACATCGATGCCGATCTGCGTGCGCAGATGGCCCGCGCCCTCAGCGGCCAGATGCTGCGCAGCGAAGTGTTCGGCCTCGATGGCGATGCCCGCCAAGCCGTGCCCTACTCGGTGCAGGTGCAGCGGTCCGGCCTGCGCTTGCTGCAGCCCGCCAGTGCCCATCAGCGCTACGCCCGTTTGCTGCCCCTGAACCTGGAAAGCCTGAGCTACCAGTACGAACGCCTTGCCGATGACCCGCAGTGCAGCCATAGCGTGCAACTGCGCACCGATGCCTACGGCGCGGTCACCCACGCCCTGAGCATTGCCTATGCCCGGCGCAAGCACGAGATCGATACCCCGCCCTACAGCGACGAGCATGAGCAGACCTGGTGGCGCGATGCGTTCGATTCGGCGCAGCACCACTACTACTTCACCGAGAGCCTGAGCCAGGCCATCCACCTGACCACCGACCCGCAACACTGGCGCCTGCACCTGCCGTATCGCAGTCGCAGCAATGCCTGGTCGTTGCCCAAGGCGCAGGTCACGGCTGCGAAGTTGAGTTATGAGGCGTTGCTGCGCGACGACGGCTTGCTCGGTAGCGCGGCACCACGAACCTTGATCGGGCTGAGCATGCAGCGCTACCAGGGCTGCGCCGATGGCACCGCCAGCTTTCTGGCCCTGGCCGACTTTGCCGAAACCGCAGAGCTGGACGAGGCCGCACTGCAAGCCTATGACGAGGTGATGGACCGTACGGCGTTGAACGCCAAGCTGCTGGAGCTGGGCTACACGCAGATGCCGGCGTTTCTTCCGGATGAACCACAGCGAGTGCTCTGGTCCGTGCGCCAGGGTTATGCAACCTACGGCGACGCCGCGGATTTCTACCGGGTCAAAGCCTACCGGCAAAGCCCGGCAGTGGGGCAAACCCAGGTCGAATACGACACCTATCGCTGCCTGCCGGTGAAGGTCACCACCGCCGACGGCTGCATTACCCAAGCGCAATACGACTACAGCACCTTGCTGCCAGTGCAGGTGATCGACCCCAACGACAACCGCCAACAGGCCAGTTACGACGCCTTCGGTCGGGTTTCCATCAATACCTTCTTCGGCACCGAAATGGGTGAGCGAGTCGGCTTCGCTGAACTCGATGGTCAGATCATGGCCGGCACCATCGTCGAGGCCATTGCCGATGACGCTGCGGGGCTGGGCGATTGGTCCATGGCCTATGTGTACGAGAGCAACAGCTGGATGGGCGAAGCCCCCACGGTCAGCGTAGCCGATCCACAGGCGCTGGCCGAGTTGGTGGGCCGTGGCCAGGTCATGCTCAACGGGCTGCTTCGCGCCTCGGCACGGCGCCAGTGGCAGCGGGCCGAGCTGGACGTGCAGACCGCCGAGCTGCTGGCACCCTTGGCCAGCTATGCCCGCCAACCCGTACGAGTGGCAGCCTTCCAGGCGGACCGCTATCCAGGTGATCCCGAGCGGCAGGTGCGCATGAGCCTGGAAAGCTTCGATGGATTCGGTCGAAGCCTGCAGAGCAAGCAGCGGGTGGAGCCGGGGCTGGCCCATCAGGTCGACGAAGACGGTGAGCTGCTCGAAGGCGATGCCCACGCCGATCCGCGCTGGCGTGTCAGCGAGCGAGTGGAATACGACACCAAGGGGCAAGTGACCCGGGTGTATCGTCCGTACTTCGCCAACAGCGACCGCTACATCAACGACCAGAGTCATCGCGATGCGGAGCACAGCTATCACGATCGGCAGTTCTACGACGCACTGGGGCGCCCGACCGAAACCTGGACAGCGGCCGGATGGCTGCGGCGTCAGCGCTATGCACCGTGGTACAGCATCAGTGAAGATGAAAACGATACCGCCGAGGAGGTGCTGGCCATGCGCGCCGCAGACGCGTGATCCTGAATGGCGCTAGCCCAGCGGACAGTGTTCGCAGGGCGGCACGTCGGTGACCTGCCGGGCCAGGCAGCAGTGGCGCCGCTCGCGGCGCCCGTCGCCCAGGTAACGCACCGGCTGGTACAGCGGATTGGCCCGCCCGTCGGCCAGCTTGCGCTGGTTCATCAAACCCTCGGCGGGCGCCAGGTTGCGCAGACCCATCTGCTGCAACCGGCGCACGCTGCTCTCAAGATAATCCCCCGCGTTGCCCCACAGCACCGCGGGCGGCACCTCGCCGTATTGGCTCAAGGCATCGATGAATGGCCGCAGATTGCTGGCGATCCACGGCTCCAGCGACGCCTGCGCATCACCCTCTTCCCCCGCCTCGAAAAACCGCACGGCCAACGGCACGCCTCGCTCGTCGAGGATCAACCCGGTCTCGCGCAGCAGCAACGGCAGATCCCAGCCGTGTGCCAGCTGGCTGACCAGCATCGCCGGTAACCAGTGCATGAAGTAGTACTTGGACCACTGCGAGACCAGCACCGGTTTGTGCGTATCGAGCATGGCCGCGCCATAGATGCGCGTCAGCAGTTGATCGAGCACGCGCTTCTGCAGCAGCGCCGGAAGCGCCACGGCAACGCGTGGATCGTCGTCGGCGGCAAGGCCGGTGAGGAGGTCGCGATAGGGGCTTTGGGTCAGTTTCATCGACGGTTCCTTGGAGCAGATCATCCGTTACCGTAGACCTTGGCGAGGACACATCTGCTGATTGTTTCGCGGCAAAGCATGTCGAGACGCGCCTCAAAAGCCTGTGGACAAACGGTCATATGCCGCTAATCCAGACACTGCGCGGGCTTGCGCTGCCACCCACACAATACCCACATGTTATCCACAGCAAGCAACTTGCAATACGGGACCAGACCGCATTATCTTGTATGGCCGGCGCCGGAAAACACTACATGTTGCGTTTTCCTCAGAAAACCAAACACAAGTCAAAGGAAAAACTCAAGCCCCTTTGGCCTGCTTTTTTGTGTTTTGCGCCCCCGAATTTTGCTAAATGCGGCCACCTACGGATGACCGCATTTTCAGTTTTTCCCTACACACCAGCGTAGGAGGCATATGTCTTCTACGAATAGCTTTCAATGACTGACTCAACGATTGACGTCCAGTCAAACTTTTGAACGTGGAGATACTCACCCCATGCAAACCGACACAACTCGCGAGAACTCGCCGGCCAAAGCGCCGCAGGCCGCCGATGCCACTCCGGATCTGGCCGCGACCGCTCCAGGCCAACTGCGCGTGATCAAGCGCAACGGTACCGTGGTCGGCTACACCGACGACAAGATCACCGTGGCCATCACCAAGGCGTTCCTTGCAGTTGAAGGCGGCAACGCTGCCGCCTCGTCGCGCATCCACGACACCGTCGCGCGCCTGACCGAACAGGTCACCGCTACCTTCAAGCGTCGCATGCCATCGGGTGGCACCATCCACATCGAGGAAATCCAGGACCAGGTCGAACTGGCCCTGATGCGTGCCGGCGAGCAGAAAGTCGCCCGCGACTACGTGATCTACCGCAACGAGCGCTCCAAGGAGCGCGCCACCCGCACCCCGGCCGACGCACCGGTCGAAGCGCACCCCAGCATTCGCATCACCAAGGCTGACGGCAGCCTGGCGCCGCTGGACATGGGTCGCCTGAATACCATCATCAGCGAAGCCTGCGAAGGCCTGGCCGAAGTCGACGGCGGTCTGATCCAGAAAGAAACCCTGAAGAACCTGTACGACGGCGTGGCCCTGACCGACGTCAACACCGCCCTGGTGATGACCTCGCGTACCCTGGTCGAGCGCGAGCCGAACTACTCGTTCGTCACCGCCCGCCTGCTGATGGACACCCTGCGCGCCGAAGGCCTGAGCTTCCTGGAAGTGGCCGACAGCGCCACTCACCACGAGATGGTCGACCTGTACGCCAAGGCCCTGCCTTCGTACATCGCCAAGGGTATCGAATTCGAACTGCTGAACCCCGTGCTGGCCACCTTCGACCTGGAAAAACTGGGTCGGGCGATCAACCACGAGCGCGATCAGCAATTCACCTACCTGGGCCTACAGACCCTGTACGACCGTTATTTCATCCACAAGGATGGCGTGCGTTTCGAACTGCCGCAGATCTTCTTCATGCGCGTGGCCATGGGCCTGGCGATCGAGGAGAAGAACAAGGAAGATCGCGCCATCGAGTTCTACAACCTGTTGTCGTCCTTCGACTACATGGCCTCGACCCCGACCCTGTTCAACGCCGGTACCCTGCGTCCGCAGCTGTCGAGCTGCTACCTGACCACCGTTCCGGACGACCTGTCGGGCATCTACGGCGCGATCCACGACAACGCCATGTTGTCCAAATTCGCCGGCGGCCTGGGCAACGACTGGACCCCAGTGCGCGCGCTGGGCTCCTACATCAAGGGCACCAACGGTAAATCCCAGGGCGTCGTGCCGTTCCTGAAAGTGGTCAACGACACCGCCGTTGCAGTGAACCAGGGCGGCAAGCGCAAGGGCGCGGTCTGCGCGTACCTGGAAACCTGGCACTTGGACATCGAAGAATTCATCGAGCTGCGCAAGAACACCGGTGACGANNGTACCCACGACATGAACACCGCCAACTGGATCCCTGACCTGTTCATGAAGCGCGTCTTCGACGACGGCAAGTGGACCCTGTTCTCGCCCAACGAAGTCCCGGACCTGCACGACCTGACCGGCAAGGCCTTCGAGGAGCGCTACGAGTACTACGAAGCGCTGACCGAGTACAACAAGATCAAGGTGTTCAAGACCGTCCAGGCCAAAGACCTGTGGCGCAAGATGCTGTCGATGCTGTTCGAAACCGGCCACCCATGGCTGACCTTCAAGGACCCGTGCAACCTGCGTTCGCCGCAGCAGCATGTCGGCGTGGTCCACAGCTCGAACCTGTGCACCGAGATCACCTTGAACACCAACAAGGATGAAATCGCGGTCTGCAACCTGGGCTCGATCAACCTGCCGAATCACATCACCGACGGCAAGCTGGACACCGCCAAGCTTGAGCGCACCATCAACACCGCCGTGCGCATGCTCGACAACGTGATCGACATCAACTACTACTCGGTGCCGCAGGCGCGCAACTCCAACTTCAAGCACCGTCCGGTCGGCCTGGGCATCATGGGCTTCCAGGACGCGCTGTACAAACAGCACATCCCGTACGGTTCCGATGCGGCGGTCGAGTTCGCCGACAAGTCGATGGAAGCTGTCAGCTACTACGCCATCCAGGCGTCCTGCGACCTGGCCGACGAACGTGGCGCCTACGAGACGTTCCAGGGTTCGCTGTGGTCCAAGGGCATCCTGCCACTGGATTCGCAACAGATCCTGATCGAGGCCCGTGGCCAGAAGTACATCGATGTCGACCTCAACGAATCCCTGGACTGGGCGCCGGTCCGTGCCCGCGTGCAGAAAGGCATTCGCAACTCGAACATCATGGCCATCGCACCGACCGCGACCATCGCCAACATCACCGGCGTTTCGCAGTCGATCGAGCCGACCTACCAGAACCNNCCGTGATCAACCCCTACCTGGTTCGCGACCTCAAAGCGCGCGGCCTGTGGGACTCGGTCATGATCAATGACCTGAAGTACTACGATGGCTCGGTGCAGCAGATCGAACGCATTCCGCAGGAGTTGAAAGACCTCTACGCGACCGCTTTCGAAGTGGACACCAAGTGGATCGTCGACGCCG